>JBBQLF010000203.1:0-7510 GCA_038327695.1 Bryobacterales bacterium | reverse complement strand
CAGTTGATCGGGGGGCCACCCCGTAGAGGCACGACGGCGGTGGACCTCCGCGTCTGCTCGGCTACGGCCTTCGGCACTCGCGAGAAACGACCCACCTCGGCTCGCCCAAACAGACCCACGCAGGCCGCGGCCCCACAGGGCGTTTCGGCTGGCCGCGCCACGCGGCATTCGCCGCGGATGATAACGCCACACCAACTGGCTACGGGAAACAAGAGACTTACGCGCCAGCGGCGCGGATGATGTCGCCAGCCCCGCGCCACGCCACGTGGCAGAACCTGTTTTCGGCGTGGGCAACTCTAAATGAGCAGAGGTGGGTCATTTCTCGTGAGCGCCGAGGGCTACGGCGGCCAGTGTCGGCTTTACCCTTGTTGACAGCTCCGTCGAAGTCTCAGATTACTGCCGGGTGGGAAGTCCGGGCCCCACTTTGAAGCGAGTCTGTTTCCCCTGAGTGCAGCACCGCTTCTCAAGGCTCAACTTTGCCCGGGATTTGACGAGCCGGAACTGTGTCGCCGTCAAGCACATTTCGGCGCAGATCTGCTCTTTGGTCTGTTCGTGTAAGTAGAAGCGGGTGAGGATTTCCCGATCCCGGCTTGACATCGCCTTCAAGGCATCCACCATCACTGCAACCTTTTCACTCGCCAGGACTTCTCGCTCTGGGTTGCTTTTCGGGTCAGAAATCAGTCCGAGATATTCCTCAGTTGTCTCGCTTCGGGAGCGCGTTCTCTGTTCAATCAGCCGGATGATGTGACGGCGGGCAACCGTCCGTGCAAAGCCCGGGATCGCGTCGTAGTTGCGGATTGTCCCGCGCTGGATCGTCTGGAGTGTGATTAGGAACGTCTCTTGGACCACATCCTCTGCGTCAACGGGGCCGACTTGCCTCAACGCGAAGTTCCGGATCACCCGATGCAAGGCCGAATGAAGCTCGACGGCGGCATTGGATTCGCCAGCAAGAATCCTGCCCACCACGGCCCCCAGTTGGCGGTGTGGAGGGGTTGGTTGCGTCGACTCTGGCTCGAGAGGCAGGATCAGTTCGTCTAACTGGGCCGAGTTGGCATTCCTGGCAGCAAATGGTCGCATGAGCGAGAACCCTCCGAGGGTGTGGAGTTGTGGGTTGGCATCCGAACGACAGTACTAGTACTGCTATACCAACGGCACTACATCCTAGTATTGGGCAGATGAAGGCAAAATGCTAGACCTAAAAACCAGTTAAACGATCCGTTGGTGTTAAATCGTGTTCATTAGGTTTCCTTTAAGGCGTACTTCCCCGGAGACAGACCATCCTCCTCGACATGTGCCGGGCATGGCTGCTCGCCCACGAGGTATCGTGTTCTTCGCCCTCAGGCTGGCTGGCAAAGGCTGACAGAACACCGAGTTCCAATGTGGTAAGAATTACCGGCTGAGGAGTCCTCTTCTCGCTGCTCTCGGAAATACCTACAACCCAGACGCCCTCTTCGTTCGTCTCCGTCTGGGCCTGAACACAATCAGTTTCCTAGTGGTCCGTGCTCAGACGTGACGATGCAGTTGGAGCTGGCTCGATACGGCCCAGACGGCATAGCCGAATCGTTGTGGCCCCAGGATTGCAATGAGATGAGCGAGGTCCCAGCGCATCGCCCTTTGCGTCATCGGACGATGTTCCCGGCATCCGATTCGGAACAGCTAACAATCCCATGAGGTACGGTCAACCAGTTTGAAACACCGAGAACATCAACATGGTCAACGCGGTCCGATTCGACATCTGACAGACGACGAAATTGAAAACACTTGCATCGGGCGATCCCCAGAGGCGGCGTCGGAATGGCGGGAGAACCATCTGCTCCATTGCGAGCGGTGCTTGAGCAGGGCCGAATTGAGGCTCTACTGGGTCACGGGTCTCCGTCGCGCTCTGCTGTCGATCCTGAATAGCGATGGGAAAGGCGCCGCCACAGGGCCGTCAAGGAATACCACTCCATCTCCCACTGGATATCTGATGTAGTCGACGGCCACATCTAGGTCGCGGAAACACAACGCCACCGGAGCCCGCAACGCCCCCGCAATCGGAGTGGTCGAGGGCGCAGGACTAACTCGCCAGCCACCGTGACGTGGACGCCCCCCCAATCGAGATGCCTCAGATCAATTTGAGAGTTTCGCCGCGCCACAGCACTTATCTAGCATGGAGAGCCCCACAGCCATTCCCGTCGTCGCTTCCTTGGTCGGACTGATCATCACGAAGGTGGTCGCTGGTTCCCTGAAGTACCGGAGATCCGCTCGTGCTTCGCTCCAGGATGCAGCCTGTCAGCGAGCGGAACGCCGTGAGGCCGTGTCGAACGGGGCTGCAAGGTGCTGGGACACCTTGCGGGGATGCAAACTGTCAGCGAGCGGAACGCCGTGAGGCCGTGTCGAACCCTGAATTCTGGCCCGAAGTTCGAATGCCCAAAATCAAACCAGCTTCCAACGGATAGGCTTGGCGTTACTCCATTGCGCCCTTGGCCCGAGGCCGGTTGGTGGTGCAAGCGCCCCCGGCCTCGCTTTCTTTGTTCTTTGCGCCGTCTGCTACTCGTCCTCGCCCGCCACAACTGCATTCTGACCGGTGTGGCCGACGCCGGTGCCAATGCCCCCCCTGAGCCTGAGATCAGCCCGCCCGATCTCAACCCCACCAGGGGATCACATGGACATGTGCGTGGAGAACTGTATGACCCACCGCTGTGCCGTTCTCGATCCTGATGTTGAAGTCGACTACTCCATACCGGCGCATGAGCAGAGTGCGGGTATTCACAACCAGCGAATAGAGACCGGTCCGATCTTCAGCTGACAGATCGTAGATGCTCGCCACATGGCGGTGTGGCACGACGACAGTGTGGCCTTCTGTGACTGGGCAGCGGGCTGGGAACGCCGAGGCAGTCCCGGACGAACACAGTGCATCGGCGGGCGACCTGTCACAGAACGGGCAACCGGGTTGGTTCATTGCTCACAGGTGAGTATACATCACGCTGGATGGGAGTCCCCAACTCGGCGGGCGCTATGGACATACTCGGCTCTGGTCTACGTCGGGCTCTCTTCTTCTCCGCCGGGTCGGTCGATGGATGACCTGTAGAGAGTTCTTCTTCTCCTCCTACTTTGGGGATGACGGACGGGCGTAAGTTGCCTAACGTAATCCCCACTCTTCTTGACTGCCAGCTCAATTGGAGCCGTGCGCCACCGTTCTGGAGCCGGTCGGCGGCGTGATGGTGGATGGTGCACCCGTCGCTATCACTGCTGGTAGGCAGGGTCGGCCCCTCGCAGCAGCCGGAGTGCTTCCCTCATCGTCGCGATGTATCCGGTCATCGCCTCGGCCCTTTCCAGACACGCTGAACAAATAACCAAGTGCTCTTCCACACGCGCCAACTCCGGTCCAACCACGGTCGTCTCCATGAGGTAGAGTTCCAGCTCGTCGTCGGACAGATGTTGGGACGGGTTCATGTGCGGGCTCCGTGCCGGTAACGGGAGTTGATCCACGGGTTCCATATCGGCACCGGGCGGGTCAGTCTATGGTGTTTGTGGAGTCCGCTCGCGGCGGCGTGTGACGCGGTTTGGGGGGTCGGCGCGGCAGGTGGCGACGGTGGTGCATGACGCCGGGGTGACGCTGGCGCGGGAGGGACGGCTGGTAGAGGCGGAGGAGCTGTTCCGGACGGCGGTGCGGTGGGCACCGGAGTGGCCGGAGGCGCGGCGGTCACTGGGGCTGGCGGTGGAAGACTTGGGGCGCGAGGGGTTGCCGGTGGCGGATGGGGGCAAGTTGGCTCCTTGGGGGTGCGAAGTGAAAGCACTGGCGCTGGCTGCGGTTTTGTTTGGGATGACGGCGTTCGGGATGACGCCGTATTTCTCCGACCAGTTTGTGAACTGGAACGGCGCGAACTGGCGGGCGAATGGGACGATTTCGGCGGGCGGGCATCTGTTGACGTCGGCCGATGCGGTGAGTCTGGAACCGCCGGCAACGGGGATGTACGAGATTGTCAGCCGGCTGCGGCTGGCGCAGTCTGGGGGACGGTTTACGATTCTGGCGCGGGCGTCGGCGGACGGTCAGTATGGGAGCGCGCTGGCGGGCAGTTTCTATGCGGTGGACTTCTCCAATGTGGTGGTGTCGGGTGGCAACGCATCGGCGGAGATGAAGCCAGGCGTCGGACCGCACAATGGTGCAGATGGCGCAGGGTGCCTTGTACACCACACCTTCGAATCCAGCTGCCAGGCGGCACCATAGCGCGTCGTCTACTTGGGCGGCGGTCCTTACCAGGACGCCGGCGACTGCCTCGACGTGGGCCAAGCCAGGCGGGATGGTGGCGGCCAGCCTCGCCTTCCGCTCAACCGTTGTCCGCGCGCACCGCTGGCTCTCCCACTCTGCCGTGGTCAGCAGATCGAAGATGGCGAAGCGCAGGGCGCCGCGCCGGATGTGCACCTCCAGCGTGGATGTGATCGACACAGCCTCATCGCAGCAACCGGCCAGAAGCTCGCCGTCCAGGACCACGTTGGCGAGCCCCAGCTTGGCCAGGTTGGCGTCGACTGCCATCGTGTTGTGAATCGCGTTGCCGTTCCGGGTGCGCCAAGTCCGGCGGCCTGCGCCGGATAAGGCTGCTGGTCCAATCCGTCTATGTCTTCCTCCATGCTCGCCGCTGGCGACCCCAAAGGACGAACTTGACGACGGATCGGACATGCCTTTCGGCAACGGTCGTCTCCCCGGCCGCCGCATCCAACCCGATGATTTCCTCTTGAATGTCCGGCGCCAGCAGCAGCAGGTTCATGATCTGCGTTAACCGAGCGCGCGTTACGTAGCCCAACCGCGCGAGGTCGGCGTAGTCGTTTACTTCGCCGCGATCTACCATTTCCTGGAACTTGATCGCCAATGCCATTAGGCGGGTAATGCGTGGAATGCGCGGCGGCACTGGTTCCAGCACAGGCTTTCGTTTCGCCGGCCGCCCGGCGCGCCGCGCCCAATTGAGGGGGATGTCCTGTTCGTACTTTTCGTTCACTTCGGTGCTCCCTGTTGGCAGAGTTTGCCGATGCCGTTGGAGTTGTAGGTGACCTTCACCTTGTCGCCGCGGGCGTCGTATCCGACCCGCTCGACCAGTTGGCGTAGCAGATGGCACTGCTGCTCGATGGTCATGGTCTTCCACACCTCATCGAAGTTGCCCAGCCGCTGCCGCACCGTACCGTCGTCCAGCCGGAGCCGCTCGCCGCGAGCCACGGCTTTGCGTAATTTCTCCGCTCTCACTTCGCCGACAGCAATCAGTTCACGGAGTGCCGCTTCGCGCGTGGCGTCCATCGCCGTCGCGCGCACGAGTTGGGATTTGGCGTTCCGGACCCGGACGTTGACGGCCTTCAACTCCTCGCGGCACAGGTCCAATTCCTCCGTCAGCCTTTCACGCGCGGCCCGTGCGGCCGCCTCGACCACTTCCGGCGCGAGTACGAAGTGCCGGACACTCTCGACAACTGCCTCCTCGACAACCGGGGCCGATACAGCCCGCGTGGTGCAGCCGTCGAGTTTCCGCTGGGAGGCCCGGAGGCAAACGTAGTATCGGTACCGGCGATCCCTGCTGGATGAGTAGCTGGGCGACATCGCCGACCCGCAACATGCGCAGTAGAGCAGACCACGGAGCAGGGATTCCATCTTGGGCCGGTGCTCGGTTCCGGGATTGCGGGTGTTCTCCTTCAGCTTCTCCTGGACCAAATCGAAGGTCCGGTCATCCACCGTTCGCGGGTGGTTCGCTGCCACAATTTCCGCCTCCGCGCGGATGCGGGCGGCGTAGAGCGGGTTTGCCAGCATTGTGTAGACGTGGCACTTGCCCATGGGGTGGCCGCCGTACAGCTTGCCGTCCTTGGTCGTCCACTGCTTGTTGTGCCAGCCGAGATCCCCGCACTTCGCCACGATGCCGTACACCGTCTGGCCATCGAGATACCACTCGAAGATCTGGCGGACGCGGTCGGCTTCCTCTGCGTTGACCACCAGGCAGCCCGCTTCCAGGTCGTAGCCCAGCGGGAGGTGGCCGCCGGTCCATCTGCCCCGCTTGCGCGCCAGCACCTGTTTGTCGCGCGTGCGATCCGAGATGATCTCCCGCTCGAATTGCGCGAACGAGAGCAGGATGTTCAGCGTGAGGCGGCCGAGGGAGGTCGTGGTGTTGAACTGCTGCGTGACGGAGACGAACGTCGTGCCGTGCTTATCCAAAACCTCCATGATCTTCGCGAAGTCGCGGATTGAGCGACTCAGCCGATCCACCTTGTAGACCAACACGCAGTCGACCTTCTTGGCCTGAACATCGGCCAGCAGGCGGCGGATGGCGGGACGCTCCATGTTGGCGCCAGTGTACCCGCCGTCGTCGTACTGGTCGGGCAGCAGCGTCCATCCCTCGCTGGCTTGGCTCCGGATGTATGCCTCGCCAGAATCCCGCTGCGCATCCAGCGAGTTGAAGTCCTGGCCCAAGCCCTCCTCCGTCGACTTCCTGGTGTAGATGGCGCAACGCACCGTCGTTCGCGCCACCGTCCCGTTGCCGTTATTCTTGTTCGCCACGCTTCACTCCTGGCCGGTGTCCGAGGTTGTAGAAGGCAAAGCCGTTCCAGCGCGTGCCAGTGCCATCGGATACGGCCTTGCTCAGGGATTTGTAGATCCTGCCGTTGCACTCAAATCCGCCGTCTGCGCGGACGTGGACGATGATGTCCTTGCCTTGGTACCGGCGGATCAAGGGCGTCCCCGGCAGGGGTAGCCGCGGATCGAGTGAGGGCTTCAGCCGTGCCTCCACCGTCCGGGTTTCGTCGACGGACTCCCTCAGGAAGTTCTTCGGCGCGCGGATGCGCAAGTCGGCGTCGTCCGCGATCTCCAGCGCGCGAAGGCGCGCACGCTCCGAGAGCCCACCCCAGGCATTCGCCTGGATGCGCCAGGCGATGCGGCGGAACAGGAACTGCTTGTGATTGGATCGAGAGTCCTCGCCAAAAACCTCGCGGTACTTGCCCTTGAGTTGCGTCGTGCTCAGGTGGTGCAGGCCCTCAATCTCTTCTGTGATCCGTGATGGATCGACTGTGGTTTCTTTTCTCATGGTGTTAACCAGCAGTCCCATGAGGGCTCTCTGTCTCCGGCAAGTCAACTTGTTCGCTGGCCGGATGCGGGAAGATCAGACGGACGAGTGCATCCCCGATGATGGCGGCTACTTCTGGAATGGCGCTGTTGAGTGCGGCGTCGTGATCGCGCATGAGCGGTCTCCTTTGGAAGACCACCCACGACGATCTCCGCTTGACGGTCGAAACGTCGTCTGGTGGATGTGATTGACCCGGCGTTGTGCCGTGTCCGTTAACTATATACGCCGCGTGGGTTCGACTTGTCCGGCCTGAGGCTGGACACGTTTGGCCGGCCGTTAACCAATTCCCATAATCGGGGGTGGAGACGTGGAGAACCGCCTCCGGTGACCGCCGCCGGGGCGCACATCTGGCCCACCAAGGCGAACGCGGAAACAAACGGAGAGACGGAGAACGCGCGAAACCACGGCCAAATAGGGACTTGCGGAAACGGCTATGC
>JBBQLF010000202.1:0-7525 GCA_038327695.1 Bryobacterales bacterium | reverse complement strand
AAGGCCAGCGAGGAGACCATCATGAAATCACTCATGGGCGGCTACCGCTCCGGGCATCTGTTCACACTCCGGCAGGCGCTGGCCTCCTAATCGCCACTATCAGCACCAGATTGCCGGCTGCGGCCAGGAGATCAAACGGCTGATGGCGAGCCAGGACTCCAACGGCGAGGCTGTCCCAACTACCCCAGCAAGGCCCGTCAAGCATGGTCCCGGCCGCCCCAAAGGCAGCCACACGGCCGGCGCGCCACTGCAGCGAGAACTCCACCGCATCTTCGGCACCGGCTTGACGCTCATTCCCGGCGTCGAAGTCACCACCGTGCAAACGATTCTGTCCGAGGCCGGTCCGGACCTGTCCGCTTTTCGCAGCGGCCCGGCTTTCGCTTCCTGGCTGCGCCTCTGCCCCGGCAACCAAATCAGCGGAGGAAAGCTCTTGGCCACCCAAACACGACCGGCCAAGAACCGCCTGACCCACGCCCTACGGAAGGCGGCCCAATCCCTTGTCCAGAGCCTCTCCGCCCTCGGCGCCTGCCACCGCCGTCTCCGGGCGCGGACTGGGACCACCCGATGCCGTCACCGCCACCGCGCATCGCCTGGCCCGCATTCTCTATCACCTCATCACGATTCGCCAAGCCTACCAGGACAGCGTCTTCGCTGAACTGGAAAAGCAAAACCGACAACGGGCCGAAGCCCGTTTCAAGGCGCAGGCCCGGGCAAGGGGGTTTCAACTCGTGCCACTACGGTCCTGGAGGTTTTCTGTTCCTTAGGAGGGAGTGGTTGGCAAGGCTATTTCATGACGGGCCTCTCAGCGGCCCAGGGCCCGCGGTGAGGCGCGAACGGCCCGCTCAAAGGCCCAGCTTCTGATCTGATCAATCTGCTCGTGCATGGTGCGCGACAGCGGCACGGTCTTGACGGCCACGTTGATGAGGTCCTGGGTGGTCATCGGCTGATCCGCCAGGCGGGCCTTGATGATGGCCGAAATGACGCACTGTTCGATCTCGGCGCCGCTCCAGCCGTTGGTAAAGGTCTTCAACTGCTCCAGGTTGAGGCCGCTGACGTCCACGCCGCGCCGCGCCAGATGGATCTGGAAGATCTCCGTCCGCTCGTCATCCAGCGGCAGATCCACGAAAAACACCTCGTCAAAACGGCCCTTGCGGATCATCTCGGCCGGCAGCAGATCAATGCGGTTGGCCGTGGCGGCGACGAACAGGCCGGGGGTCTTCTCCTGCATCCAGGTCAGGAAGAACGCGAAGATGCGGCCTTGCTCGCCATCGGAACTGTTGGAGTTGATGCCCATCTCGATTTCGTCAAACCAGAGCACGGCGGGCGCCATATCCTCCATCGTCTTGCACGCCTGGACGAAGGCCCCTTCCGGCTTGCCATGGCGGCCGGAGAAGATCTCGATCATGTCGATCCGGTACAGCGGCAGTTGCAGATAGGACGAGATGGCCTTCACCGACAGGCTCTTGCCGCAGCCCGGAATGCCCATAATGAGCACGCCCTTGGGCACCAGTTCGGCGCTCAGACCGGAGCGCATCTGGAAGAGTTTGCGGCGCTCCAGCAGCCACTTCTTGATGCCCTCCAGGCCGCCGATCTCGCCCATGCTGGTGCCGTCGCTGATGAACTCCAGATACCCTGTGCGGTTGATGAGCAGGCGCTTTTCCTCCAGCAGGGCGGCTCGCGCGTCCAGGGTCAGGGCGCCGTGGGCGGCCATGGCCCGGCCCAGGGCGTAGCGGGCCTCGTCCAGCGTCAGGCCTTGCAGCGCCGCGGCCAGGGGCTCCAGAACCTCCAGGTCCGTCTGGCCGCTCTCACGCCGCAGGAAATCAATCAGTTCCACAGGATCGGGCGGGCGGAGTTCCAGAAACAGAACGGAGCGCTCCAGTTCCTCGGGGATGGCGCGCACCGGCGAGGTGATGACGGAAAAGACGTGCCGGCCGCGGCAGGATTCGTACAGATCCCGGAACTGGCGGCGGATGCCCGGCGAATCGCGCAGAGACTCGTGGAAGTCTTTCAGGTGGAAGATGGCCGGCTCGAGTTGGGCGGCGATAAACTCCAGGGCACGGTGGGGATCGTGCGTGCCCGCCTCGGTGTGGTTGCCGTCCCGGTGGAGGCCCTGCGTGAGGCTCCAGGTCCACACCGTGGGCGGGGCAGGGGCGCGCAGGCGCAGGGTAGCCTCG
Organism: Bryobacterales bacterium; assembly: GCA_038327695.1. GTDB lineage: Bacteria > Acidobacteriota > Terriglobia > Bryobacterales > Bryobacteraceae > Paludibaculum. The sequence goes on along the minus strand of JBBQLF010000202.1, from coordinate 5,351 downwards.
CGGAGCACCTGGCCGGCGCGCTGCTCCTCGGAGGTGTGCAAATAGATGAGCACGCGGCCGGACTCAAACGACTCGCGGAGGATGCGGGCGGCGCGGCTTTCGGGCGCGGGCTGGCCGGAATGGGGATCGGGTTGCATGGAGGGAGGCGTAGCCTTCATTATCGACGATCGGCCGGGAGAGGAGAGATTCGGACGCGATGGTTACAGTTCCGGGCAGCGGAAGCCGATATGATTAGAGTAGGATCTACCCCTATATGAGCAATCAAAACTGGCTGAAAGAAAACCTGGATTACGGCAAGGAGCTGGCGAGTTCAGCGTTGAAAGGGGCCGAGTCGGCCGGCCACGAGGTGTGGGCCGGCGAAGGCGCTTCGGAGCTGTCCAGGGCCGCGAAGGAGTCCTGGCCGCCCGCTCTGATTGGGGCCGTGGTGGGCGCCCTGGTGGCGTATTTGACCGATGAGCGGAAGTCGGCCAAGTCGGCGCTGGCGGGCGGACTGGTGGGCGCGGCCGTGGGCTTTAGTGGGGGCGTGATCTGGGGCTCGCGTGGTGTGACCGCGCCCATTGCCAAGAGCGCGCTGAAAGGGGTCAGTCAGGCCCGGGACAAGCACTGGCTGGACAAGAACCCGGTCGTGTACGGCTGATACCGCACTGCGGTGGAACTGAGGCATGGTGAGGGAACTCCAAGGGAATCGCCCCCCGCGGCTGATGCGTGTCGCGGCGCTGTTGCTGCTGGCGGCAGCTACCGGGCCCCGGTTGCATGGGCTGCAGCCGGCGCTGGCGATTGAGCATCTTCAGTTCACGTCCTGGGGAGAAGCCCAGGGCCTCCCGCACCACAGCATCAACGCCATCCTCCAGGGCCATGAGGGCTACCTTTGGCTGGGCACCTACTACGGCTTGATCCGCTTCGACGGCCGCCATTTCCGGGTCTTCAACAAGACGAATACGCCGGGCCTGAGCAGTAACGTGATTTGGGCCTTGGCCAGGGACCGCGACGGCGGACTCTGGGTGGGCACCACCGAGGGTGCGTTCCGGGTGACCGGCGGCAGATTTCAGGCCGTCACCGGCGGCGCGATGAAGGCCGGCGTTTCGGTGCGCGCTGTGATGGTGGATCGCCGCGGAGAGGTCTGGCTGGGTACCTCCAAAGCCGGCCTGTACGTGTGGCGCGACGGGCGGCCACAACTGGTGGGTCTGGCCGATGAGACCATCCGCACCATCTACGAAGACCGCCGCGGCGCCATTTGGATCGGCACCCACGACGGGGTGTTTCGCTACCAGGAGGGGCGCTTCACGCACCTCGGCGTAAAGGACGGCCTGCCGGACGATCGGGTACTGTCGGTGGCCGAGACGGCCGAAGGGACCATTTGGCTGGGCACCCGAAACGGGCTGGCGCGTCTGCGGCAGAACGGCGCCATGGAGCTCGTAAAAGAGGTAGGCATCCAGGGCAAGGTGATCTGGTCGCTGACTTGCGACCGCCAGGGCTCGCTGTGGGTGGGCCTGCTCAGTGGCGGTCTGGCGCGCTGGAGCCAGGGCAGGTTTGATTTCCAGACCAGCGCCGGGACCAGTGCCGGCGACTCCATCACGGCCGTCCATGAGGATCGCGAAGGCAGCTTGTGGATTGGCGGCAGTGGCACGGGGCTGGGCCGGCTGAGGGAGGTCTCGTTCCGCACGCTGACCAGGGCGGACGGCTTGGGCGGAGATCTGGAGCAGTGTGTGCTGGCGGCCCGGGACGGGTCCGTGTGGCTAGGCCACAATGGCGCGGGCATCACGCACATCCGGCCGGGCGGCGGTCCGCCGGAGCGCTTGGGCCGGGCGCAGGGCCTGCCGAGCGAGGACATCTGGTCTTTGCACGAAGACCGGCAGGGCAACATCTGGGCGGGCACCTTCAGCGGTGAGCTGGTTCGCCTTGGCGGCGGCGATGTCAGGAACCTGCGAGTTTATGGCAAGGGGACGGCTCTGCCGGCTCTGCCGTTGTTGAGTATCCTGGAAGACCGCGCCGGCACGCTGTGGATTGGGACCATGGGCGGCGGGCTGTTTGGGATGCGCGATGGGCGGATCGCTGAGGCCGCCGAGTCCAGGCAACTGCCCGGCGACCAGGTCCGCGTGCTCCACCAGGACCGCCACTCTCAGTTGTGGGTGGGTACGCAGAAAGGCCTTGCCCGCCTCAACAACGGACGGGTGGAGACGTTTACGGCACGCGATGGACTCGCGGGCGAGCACGTCTTCTCCATTCACGAGGATGCGGCCGGGGACTTGTGGATCGGGTCGTTCGAAGGCGGGCTGACCAGACGCCACGAGGGCCGCTTCACCGCCTTCACGGCGCGAACCGGGTTTCCCGTGGACCGGGTCTTTCAGGTCCTGGAAGACGCTCAGGGCTTCCTCTGGGTGAGTTCCAACACCGGGATCTTCCGCATCCGCAAGGAAGAGCTGAAGGCTTCCATGCCTGGGGGACGGCGCGAGCTTCGGGTACAGGCCTTTGACGTGGCGGACGGATTGAAGAGCCGGGAATGCAATGGCGGCCAGCCCGGAGGCAGCCGCGGCGTGGATGGGCGGCTTTGGTTTCCGACGATGAAGGGGCTATCGGTGGTGGACCCTGCGCGGCTGGTCTTTAACCCTTTGCCGCCTCTGGTGCGGATCGAGAGTCTCGACGTCAACGGGCGTGCCGTGCCGCTCACCAGCGTCAATCAACTGCCCGCGGGCAGCCGGAATCTGGATTGGCGGTTCGTGGGGTTGAGTCTGGCCGCCCCGGAGAAGGTGCGCTACCGCTACCGGCTGCTGCCCTATCAGAGCGAGTGGGTGGACAGCGGAAGCCGCAGCGAGGCGTTCTACACGGCACTGCCGCCGGGCGACTACGAGTTTCAGGTGATGGCGGCCAACAACGACGGCGTCTGGAGCGAGACGGCCAGTACGGCCCGCATTCATCTGAAGCCCTATTTCTACCAGACCACCTGGTTTGCGTTGGCCTGCCTGGTGGGAGCGGGGTTGGCGGCGTGGGGCCTGTACCGTTTGCGGATGCGCCGCCTGGTGATCCGGAACCGCGAACTGGAGGCGGGTGTCAGCGAACGGACGTCCCGGCTGGAGGAGACCAACCGGAAGCTGGTCGGCGTGATCGAGGAACTGGACGCCGCCAAGGAACGGGCCGAGGATGCCACCCGCGCGCGCAGCGAGTTTGTGGCCAACGTCAGCCACGAGATCCGCACTCCGATGAATGGCGTGCTGGGCATGACCGCTCTCATGATGGACACGCCCCTGAACGAAGAACAGCGCGAGTATCTGCGGCTCACTCATCTGTCGGCCGAGTCCCTGCTCGGCATCCTGAACGACATTCTGGACTTCTCCAAGATCGACGCCGGTCACCTCCACATCCGGTTGGCGCCCATGAGCCTGCGGCAGACGGTGAGCGACGCGCTGGACACGCTGCGGCCGAAGGCTATGGAGAAGGGGCTGTATCTTGAGTGCGAAATCGCCGCGGACCTGCCGGAGACGATGGTTGGCGACGCGGCGCGGCTACGGCAGATCTTTCTCAACCTGGTGGGCAACGCGGTGAAGTTCACGGCCCGCGGCGGGGTGCGGGTCCATGTCAGTGGCGCCGCCTCCGGGGGCCCGGCGATGCAACTCCATGTCTCGGTGGCCGACACCGGGCCCGGCGTGCCGGCAGCCAAGCGCGCCGTCATTTTTGAGCCGTTTGAGCAGGCGGACAACTCCATTACCCGCGCCTATGGCGGCACGGGTCTGGGTCTGGTGATCTCCAAGCGGTTAGTGGAGGCCATGAAGGGCCGCATCTGGATGGAAAGCGTGGAAGGCGAGGGCAGCACGTTCCACTTTACGGTGGAACTCGGCCGCGACGACGGAGCGGCGCTGCCCGGCACTCCATCCCGGGCCGGGCGCTTTTCCGGCGTGCGCGTGCTGGTGGCCGAGGACAACGCCATCAACCAGCGGATCGCCGGAAAGCTGCTGGCCAAGCTGGGCTGCGAGTTCGTGGCCGCCTCCACCGGGCGCGAGGCGCTGGATCTGCTGGCGGCAGACCGGTTTGACCTCGTCCTGATGGATGTCCAGATGCCGGAGATGGATGGCATCGCCGCCACGCTGGCGCTGCGGGAAATGGAAAAAGCCACCGGGGGCCACGTACCAGTCGCCGCCATGACCGCCGGCTCAGTCAACGGCGACGCCGACCGCTGCCTGGCCGCCGGCATGGACGGCTACCTCACCAAACCGGTGGAGTTGCTGGAACTGGCCAATGCCATCGCCCGTCTGTGCCCGGGAGCGGACACGTCCCCGGTTGGGCTGGCCTGAGCGAGAGCCGCTCTTGCGGCAGCTTGCCGGCCTTTTCCTCTTGATACAATAGCGGGCGGAGACCCCATGTATCTGGAAAACGTCAACGAGCGCAACTTCATGGTGACCTCAGTGGACTACGTGTTCAACTGGGCCCGGAAATCGTCCATCTGGCCATTGACGTTCGGTCTGGCCTGCTGCGCCATTGAGATGATCGCGGCGTCGGCGGCCCGTTTTGACATCGCCCGCTACGGCGCCGAAGTCTTTCGGCCCAGCCCGCGCCAGTCCGATCTGATGATCGTGGCCGGCACCGTCACCCTCAAGATGGCTCCGGTGCTGAAGCGGATTTACGACCAGATGCCGGAGCCGAAGTGGGTGATCGCCATGGGCGCCTGCTCCAGCGTCGGCGGTCCTTTCAACACCTACGCCACGTTGCAGGGCGTGGATAAGATCGTCCCCGTGGACGTTTACGTCAGCGGCTGCCCGCCGCGGCCGGAGAACCTCTTCTACGCACTGCTGAAACTCCAGGACAAGATCGATCAGATGAGCCTGGTGGAGCGTCCCACCGAGGTCCGCCTGGAGGAGTCCATGCTGGCGCAGTTCCAGCAGCAGGTGATGGTGGCGCAGACCAAGCACCCCGCCGCGTGAGCATCACAGCCAGCCCTCAGGGCGACTACCGATCCACATTGCTGAGCGAACTGAGCTGGCTGGCGCACTGCTTTGGCACCGCCGCCAGCTCGCCGGCGCCCGGGTACCAGCTTCTCCAACAAGTCCATTCCGCGCGCGTACTGGAGGCCCGGCAATGCGGCCCTGGCGTGGGCCCTGGCGTGGGCCCTGGCGTGGAAGGTGACGCGCTCATCACGGACGAGTGTGGCCTCTTCATTGCCGTGAAAACGGCCGATTGCGTGCCGCTGTTGCTGGCCGATCCGGTCCGGCGCGCCGTCGCCGCCGTTCACGCCGGTTGGCGCGGCACCGTGGCCGGCATCGCCGCCGCGGCCGTCGCCCGCATGGCCGCCTCCTTCGGCAGCCGGAGTGAGGACCTGGTGGCGGCCATCGGGCCCAGCATCGGGCCCTGCTGCTTTGAGG
>JBBQLF010000201.1:0-7541 GCA_038327695.1 Bryobacterales bacterium | reverse complement strand
CCTGCCCACCAACGCGATTCGTTGGGATCAGCCGCATGAAGGCAATCTGTTCGATCACCTGTACGCCCGCCGCGCCTTTGAGTTTGCTGAAGCATGAAAATCCTCAGCCTCACCGCCGGCGCCGCCAGCATGTACTGCGGTTCCTGCCTGCGAGACAACGCACTCGCCGCCGAGTTGCGCCGCATGGGTGAGGATTTCACACTGGTCCCGGTCTACACGCCCACCAAGACGGACGAACCCAACGAAAGCACGAATTCACCCGTCCTGTTTGGAGGTATCAGCGTCTATCTGCAGCAATCCTCCGCGCTGTTCCGCCACGCACCAAAGTTTCTTGATCGCCTCTGGGATTCTCGTTGGGCTCTCAACGCCGCTGCCAGGCGATCCATCTCCGTGAATCCGAAGTTCCTTGGGGAAATGACAGTCGCCATGCTGGAAGGCGACCACGGCCCGATCGCCCGTGAGTTCTCCAAGCTCGAACACTGGTTCTCCCACGAGCAGCGCCCCGACGTGGTGAATCTCCCCAACACTCTGCTCATCGCCATGGCCCGCGCCATCCGCCATGTCTATACGGGGCCGATCGTCTGCACCATGCAGGGTGAGGACCTCTTTCTCGGTCACCTGAGCGAGCCCTACCGCGCCCAGGCGCTCACGCTCATCCGCGAGCAGGTTTGCCACGTCGACGCCTTTGTCTCCATCAGCGCCGAGTACGCCGGCCTGATGGCCGGTCTGCTTGGAATCCCGCGCGAGAAGATTCACGTCGTGCCGGTCGGCGTGGATCCGTCCCACTTCACAGTCGCCGAACCCGCCGGCCCGTTTCGCGCCGGCTTCCTGGCTCGCATCGCGCCCGAGAAGGGTCTCCATCTGCTCTGCGACGCCTGGCGCCTTTTCGTCCGTGAATACGATCAACCCGCCGAACTCCACGCTGCCGGCTACCTGGCACCGGAGCACGAGGCCTACCTTCGCCCTCTGCGCGAAACTCCAGCATTCAGCTACCACGGCGAATTGGACCTCGCCGCCAAGCGGAGCTTCCTGGCCACCTTGAACGCCTTCTGCGTCCCCCCCACCTACGATGACCCCAAAGCGCTTTATGTCCTGGAGGCTCTGGCCTCCGCGGTCCCCGTCATCGCCCCGCCACGCATGGCCCCGCGCGAGCACATCGACGCCTGTGGCGGCGGCATTGTCGTGGATCACGATTCACCCGCCGCCATAGCGGCCGCCCTCCTCACCTTCGCCCGTGATCGAGATGCCGCGCGTGCGCTCGGCCGCCAGGGCCGGGCCGGCGTTGCCAATCACCGCTCTCTCCGCCGCATGGCGGAGCGCACGATGGCGGTCTACCGCTCCCTCTGATGCCTGTCGCGTCCCTCCCTGCGGGAGGGCCTGATCTACTTGGGGACCGAAACGGTGATGTTGCGGAACTTGAGGCCACCGGTGTGGTCGCCCTGGATGTAGAAGGGGCCGGGCTCGGCTTCGTTGCCGTCCAGGGCGCCGCCGGTGATGCCTTCGATCTCCTTCTTGTCGTGGAGGACGACGCCGTTGCGGACGACGGTGACGGTACGGCCGACGAGGGTGACGTCGAAGACTTCCCAGACGTCTGCCTTGCGGGGGAGCTCGGTGGCGGGGGCCAGGCGGCCGTAGATGGAACCGATGCGGCGCTCGACGGGATTGCTAGCGAGGGGCTCGCTCTCAATCTGGACTTCGTAGCGGCCGCGGAGGTAGAAACCGCTGTTGCAGTGGTTCGGGACAAAGACCTCGAAGTGGAGCTTGAGATCGTTGAATTTGCGGGTGGACTTGAGGTTGGCTCCTTTGGCGGTGTTGACGATGAGGCCCTCCTGGACGGTCCAGTGGCTGTTAGCGGGGTCGCCCATGGGCTCCCATCCGGTGAGGTCCTTCCCGTTGAAGAGGGGCTCAGGGGCGGTCCAGGCCTTCGGGGCGGGGCGGTTCAGCACGGGGGCGCGATCGCCGGTAAGGGCCATGGAGTTCCGGCCCCGTTTCTGCTGGCCGGTGAGCTGGTTGGCGGAGGCGGTCAGTTCCCAGGTGGTGTTGCGGTTGAGGGTGATGAGGAGTTTGGAGCCCTCGACCTTGAAGTCTTTGAGCTGATAGACGTTGCCGCCGGTGGGCTGGTACCAGATTTCGAGGGCGCCGGCCTTTTCCGTAATGCCGAGCCAGGCGGCGCGGGGGCCGAGATTGAAGTTCCAGCGCCCGGCGAAGGGGCTGGGCTGCATGGCCAAGGCTGGGGCTGCGAGAGCGGCGGCCAGCAGGAGAGCAGAGAAGAACTGACGCATAAGGGGAGTTTATAACAGCGAGCGAGGATGGCGGCATCGGTTGCCACGCTGGATGGCGAGTGCGAGGATGGGTCGTCATAACGAGAGGCGGCTGGAAGTTGGTGGGCGCAATCTGGAACTTGGCAGAGGGAGTAGCCGCCGGTTCGGGACCAGTTGTGGATGCCGGGCTCTGTCTGAAGCTGGGGGAGGCTGCGGCCGGTCTCCACCAGGACGACCAGGCGATTGCCGAATCCACCATGGCGATTCCCTTGCGGGCGGAGTACGCCGAGGCTTACAAGAACCGGGGCCATGCGACGCGAGCGAGCGCCGATCTCGCGCGAACAATCGAGCTGCGCCCCCACTACCCGGCGGCATACAACAACCGCGTGGCGGTCTATTTGACCGGGGGGGGTGCGGGAGAGCAATTCCGGAATTCGACCGCGCCCTGGAGCCGAACCCGAGCGTCAGGAACGCCTACGTGAACCGGGCAAATGCGCGGCTCCGGCTTGGGCGGGTCAGGGCGGCACTGGAGAATTTCGATCGTGCCGGCATGCAGCCCAAGAGGTTCGTCACTGCCGGCGGCGGGTTTGCGGGGCCGGTTGTGGCTTGAACCGGGGCTGAGAGTTTTCTATGGTTACGTATCGGAATGTCCGCAACTGAGTTCAACCATCGGGCGGAACATTGTTGGAGCACGAATGTTCAGAAACCTGCCTGCTGTCGCGCTGTGCGGTCTGCTGCTTTCTCCCTCAGGCATGGGACAGACGCTGACTCCCACCGTTCAGGAAATTCGGTCGGATGAGCGACGCAGAAGCCCAGACCTGGCGGCCACCGGGTCCATAGAACCAGAAACTCGCGGAGAGTGACGCGGTGGTGGACACTGGAAGCAGACTGGGCGCGGCAAGCTATAGTCGTCTCCACCCTGGCGCCCGTTGGTGCCCGAACAGAAGCCTGACTTCAGTTGCAGCGTTCGGGTGATGGGCGGCGAGTTGTTCTCATTCATCAGGGCAATCCCGACGCCGCTCGAGAATTTGGGAATCGATCGGCAGCCGAGCCGAGCGCCCAGTCCCATGCCAACCAAAGAGAACCCGGAACGGCGCAGGAGGCATCTGTCTGCGAGCGATTGACGGGGCAGAATCGCAAACAACGTAAGCAACTGCAGCGTCGGCTGTATGCGGATGCGGGGCTGAGGGTGGTGCATGCAAATGCCGCCGGGATCGATGTAGGAAACCTCCTTCAAAGTTCTGCAGGAATGACCGGGGGCGCCAGCGAGCCATCACTTCTTCTGATTCAACCGGTTGGGCCAATCACGGAAGTGACTTCACGAAATCGCCGCTTCTCCTGCAAGACCCCTGCAATCCGGGATGGGCCTCAAGGCCAAACCGCTACAATGAAAGGAATCCTCCCCTTCTATGCGCGCCCGGAACCGACTCAAGTTGATGTGGGGCTACCTCCGTGGCCGGACGCGGCTTCATGCGCTGCCAGTGGAGTACATCGTCGAGACCACGGCCAAGTGCAACATCTATTGCCCGATGTGTCCGCGAGAGACGCACCCGCAGCCCAAGGAGGACATGACCGACGAGGTCTTCTCCAGGCTGGTGGAGCAAGCCGGCGCCAGCGCCGAGCACGTCATGCTCATCGGGCTGGGTGAGCCTCTGCTGGACCGCAAGATCTTCGACCGCATTGACTACTGCCAACGGCACGGCATCTCGACGCTGATCTCCACCAACGGCACGCTCCTCGACGAGAAGGCGGCCGAGCGGCTGCTGGCAACGCCGTTGGAGCATATCACGCTGAGCTTCGACGGCTACAGCAAGGAGACGTTTGAGTTTTATCGCAAAGGCGCGCAGTTTGAGCGTGTGCGCGACAACTTCGTGCGTCTCTGCCGCATGAAGCACGAACGGCGCGCCCGGCTGCAGATCGTCGTACAAATGGTGCGCATGGACGGCAATCGTCACGAGGTAGAAGCGTTCCAGGACTACTGGCGCAGCGTGCCCGGCGTGGACCTCATCCGCATCAAGGAAGACGAGACGAATCTGATGAGGCCCGATTCGGTCCGCGCTCCGGGGGCCTTGGCCCATCCGTGCCACTATCTCTGGCGCGGCCCGCTGTACGTCAAACACAACGGTGACGTGTATCCTTGCTGCCAGAGCTACATGTTGGACGGCGCGCCGCTGGGCAACGTGATGCATTCAGCGCTGACGGAACTGTTCGACGGCTCCGCCATGCAGCGAATGCGGCGGCTGCACCTCGATGGCAGAGCGGGCGAAATCGAGATCTGCGCCAAGTGCTGCACTACAATTCCGCATCCGCTGCTTGTCGCGGGCAGCCTTTTGCTGAATGGCCGCAGCGTGCGCCGTCTCCTCCCCTTGGTCGAGAGGTTCGCGAACCGTTTGCTCAGTTCGCGGGTGGCCGCGCGACAGGAGCCGCCCCTGGTTCAGATCGCCCCGGGCAACCCGAATCGTCCATCGGACAGCTGATCAGCCTCCGTTTCCGCGGATTGACGGAAGCACTCGCCGCGCCTTTCCCGCTGTACACTGATCTCGGAGACTCATCTTATGGCTCACCAACGTGGAATTCCCGGTACCCATCCGTCGACAGCGGTCTTGACCAGGGGCTTCGACCCGCGCCTTTCCGTGGGCTCGGCCCGGCCAGCCGTGTTCCGCAGTTCAACCTACGTCTTCGCTACGCCGGAGGCGGCCGAACGTGCGTTCAATCTAGTTTCCGGCCGCGAGCAGGCCGAACCCGGCGAGGTTCCGGATCTGATCTACTCGCGCTTCAACCACCCGAACGCCGAAATCCTCGAGGACCAGATCGTGCCCATCGAGGAGGGTTCGGAATGGGCGGTGGTATTCAATTCGGGCATGGCGGCGATCATGACCTCGCTGATGGTGGTGCTGCAGCCCGGCGACAGCATGGTCTACACCGTGCCTTTGTATGGCGGCACACAGAATCTGATCCACGAACTGATCGAGAAGCTCGGGATTGTCTGCCGGCCCGTCGTGGCCGGGCACAGTGCGGAACTGGACGAGGCGATTCGCACGACGCCGAATCTGAAGGTGGTTCTGATTGAGAGTCCTGCCAATCCGACCATGGTGATGACGGACATCAAACGTGCCTGCCTCACCGCGGCCCACCTGGATCCCAAGCCGTGCGTGATGGTGGATAACACGTTCCTGGGACCGGCGTTCCAGCATCCGATGACGCTGGGGGCCGACATCGTGCTGTATTCGGCCACCAAGTACCTGGGCGGGTTTTCCGATCTGCTGGCGGGCGTCGTGTTGGGTATCGATCCAGGACTGAACAAGACGCTCCGCGCCCGGCGCGGGCTGTTCGGCAACATCCTGCAACCGGATGAGTGCTGGATTCTGGATGGGCGCCTGCCCACGGTTTCGCTCCGCATGAACCGCCAGAGCAAAAACGCGCAACGCGTGGCCGAGTCGCTGGTGCACCGGCCCGAAATCCGCAAGGTCTACTATCCGACGCTGTTCGACGATCCGGAACAGATCCGCATCCGGCTGTCGCAGTGCGACTACCCCGGCGCGATGATTGCCATCGATCTCCACGGCGGCAAGCCGGCGGCGTTCGAGTTCATCCGGCACCTGCACCTGGCGCACAACGCGGTCTCGCTCGGGGGCATGGAGACGCTGGTGTGCCATCCCGGATCGACGACGCATTCAGGGTGCTCTTTGGAAGAGCGGCGCATCGCCGGGATCACTGATGGGCTGGTCCGCATCTCAGTGGGCGTGGAGGACTGGCGCGACCTGCTGGGCGACTTTGAACGGGCACTGGAGTTGAGCGCAAAACTTGTGGGAGCGACGCGCTAGCGCTGCTCACAAGCCCGGCGCAAAACGGCCGCCAGGATGTCTGCGCGTTGCGGGCCGTTGACTCGTAGGGCGTTCTCGACGGCATAATCGAAGTCCTCTTCGGCCGCGTAACCGTAGACCGCCTCGGGTTCCTGGCTGGCGGAACGGTAAACCGCGATTTTCTCCGCGACGCTCAGTGCCGCCTCATACCTCTTGCGCTCCGCGGCCAGAAGCCCATCAGCTCCAGCCAGCGCCTGGCGGATCAGCGCGATCCGCGCCGGTCCACGTGTGGTGGCCCGCGCGACCACCAGGGCCTCGGCCGGATGCCCGGCCAGAACCTCAGGCCTCAGCAGCGCCCGCAACAGCACGGCCACCCGCTCCGCCGCCTGCGTCTTTCCGTCTCTCCTCAACGCGCTTTCGGCAATGCCCAAGAGGTTCTGTCTCTCGCGCAGGTCCGTGATGGCCAGTGCCCGCTCTGCCAATGCCCCGTCGCTCTCCTCGGCCGCCGCCTTCAAGTTCTCGTATCGGTCCGCCACTTCGTCCTTCGCCTCCGGCGCAGCTTCCACCTTCGGCCCCGGACTGCCCTGCCCCGCCAACTCGAGCGCCCGCACCCGCACGGGATCGCCGTCCTTCTTCCTGGCGATCAAGCCATCGATGGCCTCTTTCGCTTCGACGGGGGGCGCAGCTTTCATGGCAGCCGCGACGAACTCCAGATCCTCCACGGCATCCACGCGGCCGGCCGACGCCTCGGCCAGGGCGCGCGTCATCAGTTCGGCTCGCCACCCCGCAAACTTCACCCGTCCGGCCAGCCGGAACGGGAACTTCCCATCGCCCTTCTCCACAACGGCAAAGTCGGCGCGTGCCGCCGCCTCATCCGGCCGCGCCTCCATCACATGGCGGTACACTTCCCACCGGCGGACCACGCCCTTGTCATAGTCCACCCGCGCCGCCAGCTCCGCCGCCGTCTCCAGCAACTCGGGCCTCTTCCGCTCAACGGACTCGGCAGCCAGCCATCGCACAACACGCACCGCCACTTGCTTCTTGGTTTCTTTCTCGTCCTTCAATGAGGCCGCCGCGTCGAAACCCCTCACGGCGAAGCCCGCGCCGGTATCCTCAGAACAACTCATCGCCGCCTGTCCAATTGAGAACAACAACTCGGGCGCGATAGCCGCCGGCGCCGCGTTGGCCGGCAATCCGGCTTGTGCGGCCAACTCCGCGATCACCGCTAATGCAGGGCCCAGCATCATACTCAACTCCTACTGCACCGACTTGATCTTCTCCAGCGCAGCCGCAATCCAGCCGGCTTGTCTCTCGTCGAAGCCGAACTGCTGCCACCGCCAGACGCCCTGCCGGTCCACCACCCAGTTCTGCGGAATCGCCACCATGTCCGCCGTCTGCTCCACATAGGGCTTGGCGGGCAGAACCGGGAAGGTGTAGCCGTACTCCTTCAGGAAAGGTTCGATTATGCCCAGGTTAT
>JBBQLF010000200.1:0-7562 GCA_038327695.1 Bryobacterales bacterium | reverse complement strand
GAGGTGGGTCGTTTCTCGCGAGTGCCGAAGCCGAGACGCGCGAACATATGATGCTGCTGGGCGCCCACGCCGTTGCGGTCAAGAACCGAATCGACAACCTGCGCGCCGAACAGAACCGCATGGGTTTGGGCCTCCGGGCGGACATCGCTGCCGGGGTGCAGCGCATGGAGTACCTTCTCGACCAAACCGAGGATGCGATCAAGCGCGGCGACGCCGAGGCCGCGAAGAAGAACCTCAGCAATGCTGAGCGCGAGACCGGAAAGCTGGAGTCGTACCTGGGCCGGTGGGCCGCCGGCCAAGCTGCTTGGGAGAGTTACCGCCCGAGGCACACGACGCGCCCATCGAGCGTGCCGATGACCACCCTGCCGTTGGACAGTGCCGGAGAGGCAGAGAACGCCGAGCCGGCGTCCCACTCCTGGAGCTTGGTCCCGTTGCGCGCGTCGAAGACGTAGAAGCGGCCATCGCCGCCGCCGATGTAGACGCGCCCCCCGGCCACCACAGGTGAACCCTCAATGCGGGCCTTGGTCATGAAACTCCACTTCTCTCGTCCCGTGGCGGCATCGATGGCATGGAGGATTTTGTCCCGGCCGCCCACAATCAGCAGACCCTCAAAGAGGGCCGCGGAGCTGATGTAGGGAAATTTCCTCTGCGGATGTTCGTAGCGCCAGAGGATCCGGCCGGACTTCCAATCGACGGCCAGGACTTCGTTGTCATAGGTGGCGAAGTAGGAGCGGGTGGCGCTCAGCACCGGCGACGACGCCGCATACGATCCGGTTTTCACCGCCACCGCCTGCTTGCCGTCAGCCACGCGGATCCCGCGCAGATGTCCATCGCATCCGGCGATCCAAGCCATGCCGCCCGCGATGGCAGCGCTGGAATGCACCTGACCCTCCGTCTTGAAAGTCCAGGCCGGTTTGCCCGTCAGCGCATCCAGGGCATACAGCGAACCGTCGTAGGAGCCGATGATCACCTTGCCCTCGGCGACGACCGGCGAGGCCTTCACTTCGCCGGACGTTTTGAACGTCCAGACCCTCTGTCCGGTGGCCGCGCGCACGGCATGCACGACGCCGTCCAGATCGCCGATGTAGACGATCCCGCCGGCAACGGCCGGCGAACTTTCGCCGATCGATTCGCCGGCTTTGTACTTCCAGCGAAGACGGCCCGTTTCGAAATCCAGAGAGACCAGTTCGCCGCTGCCGGTTCCAAAGAAGACGGCGCCGCCAACGATGGCGGCCGAAGACTCGACGGATTGGCCGCCCTCCCACTGCCACAGCACGCGAAGCGGCAGTGCCGGAGCGGTGCCGGGCGCCAGCCCGGTCATGGCTGGAGAGCCGCGAAACTGCGGCCAGTCCTGGCCCGCTGCACAGGCCGCGAGCAAGGCCGCCAGCAGGAGCTTCATCGCTCGCCGGCCTCCGCCACCATCTTCCGGACGTCTGCCGCCAATGCTGCTGCGTTGTAGGGCGTGCCGTCCTTAATAGTCCACTCGATTCCACCCTGATGGGGGTAGAGGATCTTCAGGTTGGCCAGCGGGTTGCCCTTGACCACCACCAGGTCCGCCAGCCATCCGGCGCGCACGCGGCCTATCTGATCCTCCATGCCAAGTATCCGCGCTCCGTTGTGGGTGGCGTGCTGGATGACCTTCAGGGGCGTGAATCCGGCCTCCTGGTGCAGTTCCAGTTCGCGCAGGTAGCCGAACCCGTAGATGCGGTAGATGAAGCCCGCGTCCTCACCGGTCCCCACCAACCCGCCCTTGGCGGAAAACTCGCGCAGCGCCTTCATCCAAAGCCGGTAGTTCTCCTTCCACAACACCTCGTCCTCCGTCGTCCATTCGGTGAAGAAGGATCCGTGGTTGGCCAGATTCGGCGCAAAGAAGGCGGCCAGTGAGGGATGCAAGTAGTGCTTAAAATAGGGCTGGTTGGCCGCTTTGTCCAAGTCTCGCGCCGCCTCGTAGATGGAAAGCGTTGGATCCCAGGCCACACCGGCTTTGACAAGGGCCTCCAGAACCGCGCTCAACCGCGCCGGGTCCGCCTCCCGCCACAGCCGCCCCGCGTAGCGGAAGCGATCCAGCTCATTGGAGTAGTTGTAGGAGGCCGGGAAGGCTTGCACTCCGTCTGCCAGCGCGGCGTCGGGAATGCCGTACCAGTGTTCGATGGACGTGGTGCCGGAATAGATGTCGTCCCAGGCGTTGGTCTCTTCCACGCCGGCGTGGTGGGCCCGGCGGAGGCCGTTGTGCCGGGCGGAGTCCGACATGGCCCGCATGACATCGCGGCTGGTGCCGAGGAACTTGATCCCATCGACGCCATCTCTCTTGAACTGCTCCACCTTCTTGAGGGCCTCGTCCGGGTTCTGTACCGAAAACACGCGATAGAGCAGCAGGCGAGGAGCCGTCAGGGTGCCTGCGGCGGATTCGGCGCGCCACCGTTTGGCCTTCTCCCAGTCGGACCCCACATCGCGCACCGTCGTGATACCGGATGCCAGCCAGAGCTTGAGGCAATAGTCTACTGGAAGGGGCCGCCCGGCACGCTCGTCCTGAATGTGGCCGTGCAGGTTGATGAATCCGGGCAGGACATACCTGCCACGCCCGTCGATCTCAACATCAGCCTGAAACTCGCGGGCCGCGCCGGACGGAACGATGGAGGCGATCCGGTTGCCCTCAATCAGGATGTCCTTTGGACCGCTGGCTGGCGTGCCCACGCCTTCCACTACCATCGCGCCTCGGATGGCCACGCGTTTGGGCGGGGCCTGCCCGCTCAGCAGCGCGACGCTGAGGGTTAACAACAATTGCCAAGCTACAATCCTCATCTCAAGGATTGTAGCCTGTCACTGCATGGTTTGTTTTCGGAGTTCCTCAAAGCGCGATTTCGGCACCAGATGGAACCGCACCTGCAGGCGGGTGTATTTCTGGACCATGACATAGGCTTGATCTGTCGGCACCAGGTGGCTGGCGACATCCAAGCGCCCGGCGGAGACGCGAAACGGCAATACCTGCCATTGCCGCGATTGCTCCACGGGAAGAGCCCGCGCCACTCTGGGGTGGACGCTCTTCACGTCCAAGTCCGCCACCGGAATACTCTGTTGAAGGCTCAGCGCCTCATAGAGTTCATCTTCCGAAATGATCCCAAGCCTAATCAGGTGCTCGCCCATCAGTCCCTTCCTGGGCCTCGTTGCGACTGCGGCGTCAAGCTGAGCCTGTGTGCAGTATCCGTTGCTGATGAGGATCTCACCCAGTCTCCGTTTGTGCACCAGAAGCGCGGTTCGGGTGGGGTAGGCGTGCTCGGTCTTGAGCCAGCGCAGGGGTTCGTGTCTGAACCGGGCGGACAGGTAAGTCCGCAGGGCCTGCACAGTGGCGCGCGAGTTGATCCAGTTGCCCCAGATGGCACGCAGGGGCGCCAACAGGCCAAAGGCAACGCCGTAGATTCCGGCCGAGACCGTGCTGCGAATGATCATTCGCGTGGCGAACAAGGCCGCGTTCAACGTGGTCAACCAGAAGATTCCGGCGGTGCCCTGCAACTGGGCTCTCAGCGGCCAATCCCTGCCAACGAGTGTGTTGATGGCCCAGGAAAGCGCACCGTATGCGAGCAGGAGGTTGCACAACAGACTCAGCGGGTTGCCCCACAGTCCTTTTCGGTCCCGCCAGAGAAACCAGATCTGAACCCAGCGCCTGGACATCTCCTTGGCCCAGCCAAACGTCTGCCAAGCCTGCAGGGCGTTGCCGGTGATCCAGCGCGACCTTTGCCGGACCGCGGCCTTCTGGGTTCGCGGGAAGTACTCCCGGGTGGCAACGGGCACGCCGGCGTCCACGACCAGCGGCGCTATGACTTGCCTGCACCCGAGTTGGCGGAGCCGGTAGCCGGTATCGTAGTCCTCCGTCAGGGCGCCAGGGTGAAATAGCTGGTTGGCATTACGTTCCGCGAGCAGTTCCAGGGCTTCCCGCCGGTAGCCGGTGCCCACTCCGCAGCCGGGCAGAAATCCACCCACTTGGACACGAGAGGCCAAGTCCTTGCTTTGGCTTTCCGCAAAATCATCGCAGTACAGGCCATGAGTGAATTCCGAGAACCCTGTCGCCAGCGGCAGCACAGGAATCTGAACCATGTCGGCGTGGATCGAGTGGCGGGCGATCAACTGGAAGGACCGGGGGTGAATCAGATCTTCGGCGTCGTGCAGTACGAGGAGAGCGAATTTCCGCCCGTACTCCTCCTCGTGAAGCAGGATGCGCTGGTAAATCCAGTTCAGGCAATCTGCCTTGCACGTGGGGCCATCGTGGGGCACCTCTGCCAAGTGGACCCGGCAGTGCTTTTCGGAGGCGGCGATGACGGCCCGGCGTGTCAGCTCGTCGTTGCGATAGGCGCCGACAAATACCTCGTAGTTGCTGTAGTCGATGGCGCCCAGGTTATGGTCGAGCATCGGGCCGATGACCTGCGATTCGCCCCAGAGGGGAATCATGACGGCAATGGACGGTTCCCCGGTAGCGCAAACAGGATCTTTGGCCCGGCGGCGATTGACGAGCCGCCACAGCCACAGTGCATCCAGCACAAGATCGTCGAGCGCGCTGACCAGGACATAGAGGCTGAGCGGACCCAGAAGTAACACCATCCAAGACGTCACCCGGAGGTCCAGTGACTCTAGCCACGTTGCGGCGCTGGCAAAAAGAAAAACCGGCACTTCAGACTAGTAGTGCCGGTTGCTCGCCAAAACTCTAAGAAAAAGTTCCGCCCTATTTGGGGGCGCCTTCGAGTGTCTTCTTGTCCTTGTAGTACTTGCCCACCGCGTTCAGCAGGGGATTCTCCTTGGTGGCCTTGCCTTTCTCATGGCAAGTGGCGCAGGGCTTGGTTTCCTTCTTGCCGAAGGCAGGAGTGCCGAACGAAAGGCCGGACATTGACAGAAGGGCGGCCAGGAGGGTGGCGGCCGGAATGATGAGGCGAAGTGATTTCATTGATTTTCCGAGTCTGCCGACTCTCCGCCGGCCACGATGAATTTTAGCACGGGCAGCGGCCCGTCTTCAGAGGGCAGCAACGGTCAGACGCCCCGGGACCGTTACTTGGGTGCACCCTCCAGCGTCTTCTTCTCCTGGTAATACTTGCCGGCCGCATTCAGCAGCGGCGCCTCTTTGGTGGCCTTGCCCTTCTCGTGGCAGACGGTGCAGGCTTTCTTTTCTTTCTTCGACATCGCCACCGTCGCGTACGCACTGGTGGAGACTAACATCGCCAGCAATGTGGCAAGAGGCAACAGCAAACGTAAGGCTTTCATGGTACTCCTACTCCAGCTGCCATCTGGCAGCGCCGCCGATTCCATTCACGGATGCCGGCTGATCTCGCCCGGCACCCGTAAGACGTGCGCCAGTGCTATTTGGGTGCACCTTCCAGAGTCTTCTTGTCCTTGTAGTACTTGCCGACCGCATTCAGGAGTTGTGCCTCCTTGGTCGCCTTGCCCTTTTCGTGGCAGACGGTGCAGGCCTTCTTCTCCTTCTTCGCCATCTCTACGGTCGCGTACGCACTAGTGGCGACAAATACCGCAAGCAGTGTAGAAAGAGGCAACAGTAGACGCAGTGCTTTCATGGTACTCCTACTCCGGCTGCCATCTGACGGCATCGCCGGCTTTATTCACGGATGCCGGCTGATCTCGCCCGGCACCCGTGAGACGTGCGCCAGTACTATTTGGGTGCACCTTCCAGAGTCTTCTTTTCCTTGTAGTACTTACCGACCGCATTCAGGAGTTGTGCCTCCTTTGTCGCCTTGCCCTTTTCGTGGCAGACGGTGCAAGCCTTCTTCTCCTTTTTCGACATCTCTACGGTCGCGTATGCGCTGGTGGCGACAAATACAGCAAGCAGTGTAGAAAGAGGCAACAGTAGACGCAGTGCTTTCATGGATCCAAACCTCCCGATCAAGTTAGCCGCAGCGGCGGCACTCACAATATATCACTACCTTAAAGTCTGGGAGGAGTCGTGATTACGATCGCCCTGGCTGACGCATCGGTTGCCGACCGGTAGCCGTGCGGTTGGGCAGCATCGAAGTACACGCTGTCGCCGGCCTGGAGAATCGTCTCTTCCTCGGCGTGGCGCACTCCCAGTTGGCCGTCCAGGACAAAGATGAACTCCGCGCCATCGTGAACATGATCGACTACCGCTTCGGGTTCGCGCGGCTCAAATTCGGCCAGGTAGGCCTGCAGGCTCTTCTCCTGGGTCGAAAAGGCCAGGCACTCGAAAAACCAAGCCGGTTTCGGCGAGTCGGCACGGTCTGGAAAGCGCATCCGCTCACCGGCCCGCACGACGGAAAAGAGCGACCTCCGCTTGCGGTCCGCAAAGAAGTGATCCAGCCCCACGTCAAACACCATCGCCACACGGGCCAGTGTGGGCAGAGTCGGGATCAACTTGCCGTTTTCCAGTTGAGAGAGCATCGAGGCCGATAGCCCGGTGTGCTTTCCGAGATCAATCAAGCCGATCTTCTTCCGTAACCGCAACTGCTTCAACTTCCGGCCCAGGTCATAGGACGAGAGCACTCGCTGGACCGTCTCAGGGCCTGTTTCCTGCAATATCTCAATCTCCTTTAGCCATACTGAATCCACTGGCCTATCTTTGCCTGTCAGTAAAACCAATTTTATCACAACTCACACGAGAAGCGCTCAGACTGGTAGGGTGGAGATTGAACCCGGTTCACAGAAGAAGGAGCCAACCCAATGCGAGTGTACAATCCTGATTTCGCCGACTTGGCGGACGACCAACTGGTGGTTATGGCGCAGGCCGGTGACAATGTGGCGTTCAGCGAACTGGTGGCGCGACATCAGTCCACGTGCAAACGCATGGCCTTGTCCATCCTTCGGGACCAGTGTGACGCCGAAGACGAGGTGCAGAACGCCCTCTGGAAGGCGTACGAGCACCTGGGCCAGTTTAATCAGGATGCCAAGTTTTCCACGTGGCTCTCGCGCATCGTCGTGAATCAGTGCCTCATGCGGCTGCGGAAGGACCGGCGTGCCCGGTTCCTTTATCTGGACGACGTCCCGGTTGGCGAAGACACAGCTACTCTCGATCTGCCGGACCAGACCGAAACTCCAGAGCAGGCGCTGGCTCACCTGGAGATTGGGGAGGTTTTGAAGGCGGAGATCGGCCGCATTCCTCCGATGATGCGCGATGTTTTCGTCTTGCGCGACGTGGAGGAATTGCCGATGCCGGACGTGGCGAACCGGCTGGGGATCACGGTCGCCGCCGCCAAGAGCCGCCTGCTGCGGGCGAGACTGGAGTTGCGGGCACGAATGGAAAAGCACTGCGGACGAATGGGCGCGGTCACGCTCACGGCGTAATTCAACGCTTTTCATGCTATATTGAGGCTGAATGCCAGCCCGACCGCCGCTGGGGACCGCGCATCACATCACATGAAAGCGCGCGTCCCACTTGTCCGTGGACTCGAGTCCTTCTTTGGAACTCGTGACGAGAATATTCGCCTGCTCGAATCCGGATTGACGGTATCCACGCGTCTCGCATCGGACGCTTTCGAGGTGGAAGGCGAACCTGTTCAGGTAGCCAGGGCGGAGCAGATTCTCGTCACGAGTTCCAAAGAAGGACTCGAGTC
>JBBQLF010000199.1:0-7570 GCA_038327695.1 Bryobacterales bacterium | reverse complement strand
GATCCGTGAAGGGCGCCGTCAGTTCGGCGCCGCTGTCCACCAGCCAGGAGGCATTGGACACCGCGCCGGAGAACGAATTGGCAAGGTTGTCGCGCCTGTTCTGGCTGAGGCGCACCACGCCACCGAACTGCACGGTGTGCGAGCCCTTGACCCAGTTCATGTCTTCGCTGATTGTGTGCACCGGGATGATGGACACGAAGCCGCGCGACAGCCCGACGTTGGGGTCCAGGCCGCGCAGGGTTGTTGCCGCGAAGTTCGCGATGCCAGTCGATTCATTGCCCTGCCGCGTCAGGCCGTAGCGGAAGTTGCTGATCAGGGTCGGGCTGAAGACGCTGGTTAACCCTGTTGCGAAGCCCTTATTGTTGGTCAGGCCCACCGAGTTGGCCTGCTGGCCTGGCAGTTGCGGCATACCCGACTCGTTGTCGTTCTGGAGGTTGCCGCGCCAGAATAGCGTGTGCTTCTGGCTGAGCATGTAGTCGAGCTTGGCGATGTAGGTAGACCACCGCAAGGGTGTCGGTGATTTAAAACGGTAGCCGACCAGGTTCTGGCCGTCGCCGACGGTGAAGTCGTTGGGAACGGGGTAAGTCTTCATCACGGCGAGCGCCGCGGCATTGACGCCGCGCGGATCGATCCTGGAAGCCAGGTCGGCCGGCGTCACAGTCGCCACCGAACCGTTCGTCCGCGTGTAGTGGAGAATGCCCTGGCGCATGTCCATCGACGGCACGTTGCGCACGGCCGTGCCGTCCCTTCTGTCCACGCGGCCTTCATAATTGCCGAACAGGAACAGCTTGTTCTTGATGATTGGACCGCCCATGGAGACGCCCCAGATGTTGCGGATCAGCTTGGGCCGCTCCACGCCGGACAGATTGTTGAAGAACCCGTTGGCCGTGGTGAGCGTGTTGCGGTGGAACCAATAGGTGGAACCGTGCAGTTCGTTGGTGCCGCCTTTGGTCACCATGACCACCTGGGCGCCCGAAGACCGGCCGCTATCGGCGTTGGCGTTGAGCGTGGTCACACGGAACTCCTGCACTGAATCGGGCGTCACGCGCAGCACAGAGGTAAAGGCCTGGCGGTTCATCTGGTCATTGACGTCCACGCCATCCAGCGTGACGTTGGCCTGGTCGCTCTTGCCGCCATTGACCGCGCCGTTGCGCGAGTCCGTATCGCCCTCGCCCGTGAACACCACGCCCGGCTGCAATGCCAGCAGGCCGACGATGTTGCGCGCGTTCAAGGGAAGCTGCACAATCGGCTTGTTCGAGATCGCCTTGCCGATGGAGGCATCGACGGTGTTGAGATTCTCCGCGCTCGCCACCACGGCCACAGTCTCAGTGATTTGGCCGACCTCCAGTTTGATAGCGAGCGTCGCCGGGTTATTCACCAGCAACTGCAGGTCATTCACGTTGGAGGTTCGAAAACCCGTGGCTGTGACGTTGACGCGGTACGTACCCGGCGCCAGTTGGAGTACGGCATAGGTGCCCGCCGCATCCGACTTCACGGTGCGCTTCAAACCGGTATCTGTGTTTTCCACCTCGATCGTAGCCCCGGGGATCATCGCGCCGGACGGATCCGACACGGTACCCGTAACTTGTGTGGTGGCTTGTGCGGCTGCGGTGAGATGCAGCGCGACGAGTAACAACGTGACCAACGCGAACCTTTTCATGGAACCCTCCTGGAATGATGACGTAATCCTGAACATGCGAGACTTCGCATGAGACGGAACCGCGCGCTCCGCCCCTAACCGAACCGGCCCTACGGGCCAATATGCAATTGTTACCAGCTATTGACACCTCTGTCAATCAGTTTGACTGATACAACCGATCAACTATATCGATCGCTGTAATCTTGACCGAAGCTGTTGAATGGAAGCGGGTTCCGGCGCGGCGGAAGCCCGCCAGCGGGCGCGGTGTCAACCCGCATATGCCGCTGCGCCTCCCAGCCAACTTGCTCTTGCTCTCTCTCGCCTTCGCCGCCTGCCGCCTCGCCCCGGTCCCCCTCCACCGCCGGCGAGGCCGCCCGCCTCCGCTCCGCCTTCGGAGTCCACCGCGCCGCCTATCTCACCGCCATCGATGCCGAAAATATGCTGGTGCCCGCCACTCTGGCCTGGCTCAACGGCCCCGCCGCGATGCAGCCGCGCGCGGCGCTTCGGGCCACGGCTTGCGAACTGGCCGGCCGTTGGGCCCGGGTCTATTTCGGCCCCCGCCCCATGCAGGAGCCGATGCGGTCTGCCCACTACGCCCAGGGCGCGGTCCGCCAGACCCACCGCCGCATGATGGAGCACCTGCGGCAGCGCTATACCCTCGTGCACGAGTATCAGCGCTACGCCCAGCGAGCCTGTGAATCCCCGGTTACCAGCTATAACACTCCTGGATGCCCGCCTAAGCTGCTGGAGTTCCGCACTCGCCTCCAGACCCATCCCAAGGCGGTGGATCAGCTGACGCCGATGCTGGCATCGCTGCCGGCGGTCGCGAGATGAAAGTGGAGGAGTCACGAGATGCCTGGCCAATCGAGGAAATCCTGGCGTATGAGTACCCCGATTCTAACGCTCCCTTACGGTCGCGCCTCTGATTGGGTCCGGCCGCCGACCGCAGCGGAGCCAGGCTCATCCGCGCCATAATCGACGAATGCGCCCGGCCCACTTCGTTCCCGCCCTGCTGCTGCCGCTGCTGGCGCCGCCCGCCGGCGCGCAGTCCGTGGAGTCTGCCATTGAACAACTGCTGGCCGCCCCCGCCGCCCAGCGGGCCGTGTGGGGCATCCACGCCGTCAATCTCGCTACCGGACGGACCATTTACCAGCGCAACGCGAATGTTCCGTTGACCCCGGCGTCCAACACAAAGCTCTTTTCCACGGCCCTGGCGCTGCTCCGCCTGGGCCCGGACTACCGGTTCGAGACCCGCGTGCTGGCCGCCCGGATGCCCGATGCCGACGGCCGGCTCAGCGGGGACCTGATCCTGGCCGGCGGCGGCGATCCGACGCTGTCTGCCCGTGCCATCCCGTACCAGAAGGGGCCCATACAGGGCGACCCGCTCGCCCCGCTGGCCGCCCTGGCCGATCAGGTCGTTCAGGCCGGCGTGCGCGTGGTGGAGGGCGATATCGTCGGCGACGACACGCGCTGGCCCTGGACGCCCTTTCCGGACGGCTGGTCTGTGGGCGACATCCCCTGGGAGTACGGTGCGCCGGTGAGCGCGTTGACTGTGAACGACAACGCCCTTCGTCTCATCATCCGGCCGCCCAAACAAGCCGGCGAGAGCGTGGAGGTGACGCTCAGCCCGGCGGTGGATCACTTCACCATCCACAACACGGTCCGCGTCGCCCAGGGCGCAGAACGCAAGATCAGCGTGGACCGGTTGCCCGGCTCCCGCGTGCTGATGATCGGCGGCTCCACGCCGCCCGGCACCGGCGCGGCCACCGAGATCATCGCCGTCGATGACCCGGCGCTGTTCGCCGCCGAAGCGCTGGCCCACCTTTTGCGCGAACGCGGCATCGTGATCCAGGGCGCCGTGCGGGCCGCTCACCGCCTGCCCGGCCGCGCGGCCTCACCCGGCTCCGGCTTCGTCCTGGCCCGCCGCCAATCGCCGCCCCTGATGGAGACTCTGCGCGTCATCAACAAAGTGAGCCAGAACCTCCATGCCGAAATCGTCCTGCGGGAGGTGGGCCTCTTCCGCCAGGGCGAAGGCTCCGCCACTGCCGCGCAGAAGGAGATGACCGCGTTCCTCTCCTCGCTCGGCGTCGACAAGGGGGAACACAGCTTCGAGGACGCCTCCGGCCTGTCGCGCCGCACACTGGTGACGCCCGCGGCCATCACCACGCTCCTGCGCTTCCTGCACGGCGGCGAATTCGGGGACCTGTTTGCCGCCACGCTGCCCGCCGGCGGTGAAGACGGCACGCTGGCCAGCCGCTTTCGCGCGGTCCGCAACGCCGGCGCTATCCGCGCCAAGACCGGATCCATCAGCCACGTCTCGGCGCTGTCAGGCTATGTGGTGGACGGCTCGGTCCGCCGCATCGCCTTTTCCATCGTCGTGAACGGATTCACCGCCCCGGCCTCGGAGATCCGCTCGATCCTTGATAAAATCGCAGTAGTGATTCAGCAGGAAGGACTCCGCTAGCCATGCCCATTTACGAATACGCCTGTGAGGACTGCGGCGCTAAGTTTGAGAAGCTCATCCGCCGCGATTCCGATCTCGACGGCCTGGCGTGCCCCTCCTGTGGCGATGCCCGCCTGCAGCGCCAGCACTCCACGTTTGCTCCCAAAATGGGCGCGCCCAAGTCCGCCGGGCCGGCCATGTGCCCCTCTGGCGGCACGTGCCCGACGCCGGGCAAATGCGGCATGAACTAAACAGCGCGTCATCAGTACTGGCGCATCCGCTCCGTTGAGACGCGCTGGCGCTCCCTCACGGTCGTGGCTCTGTTACGGGCGCGTTTTCATTGGATTTGGCGGCCCGCAGGGCCATTGGGACTTCCTGGCGGTGGCGGCTCGGAAACAGACTGGAACTGAGCCGCGGGCGTCAGCAAGCGGCCGTTGCGCAAACAATAGTGACGCCGCGTTTAGATCCCTATTGACTTTCGCTTTCCGTTCGCCAACACTGAAAGCATGGCCCTGACACCCAGACAAAAACAAGTGTTGGATTTTCTCGTCACCTACACCGCCAAGAACGGCGTCAGTCCGAGCTTTGAGGAGATCGCCGATGGCTTGGACCTCGCCTCTCTGGCGACGGTGCATAAACACATCACGGCGTTGGAACAGAAGGGCTATCTCAAGCGGCGCTACAACGAGAGCCGCTCCATTGAGGTGGCCGAATCCTACAAGAGTGCGGAGCGCGACCGTCTGCGCGAGCTGGCCGGCCCGCGCACCGGGCTGGAGATTCCGCTGCTGGGGCGCATCGCCGCCGGCACGCCGGTGGAGGCGGTGTCTACTCCGGAGACGCTCAACTTTGCCGATTTCGCCGGCTCGGCGGAGACCTACGCCCTGCAGGTGCGGGGCGATTCCATGATCGAGGATCACATCTGCAGCGGCGACTATGTTCTGGTGGAACGCACCAGTGACGCGCGCGATGGAGAGATTGTCGTCGCTTTAGTCAACGGCGACGAAACCACGCTGAAGCGGATCTATCGCGAAGCGGGCGGGATCGTCCGCCTGCAACCCGCCAACTCCGCCATGGATCCCATCCTGGTGCGGGGCGAGGACCTGCAGTTGCAAGGCAGGGTCCTCGCGGTCCTGCGAAAGTACAAATAGCGGGCTCTACTGGTGGCGGGCGCGGACCAGTTCGACGGCACGCAGCCAGTCTTCGTGTTCCTGGCCGTGCGTGTAACCGCGGCTCTCCCACAGCAGATAAGCTTCGGTCTCGATCTCGGTGCGGTGGAGTTCGGCGTCAAAGGCGGACTTGGGCGCAGCCGCGGCTTTCGCCTTCGGAGCGGCTGCTTTGCGCGCCGGCGCCTTGTGCGTGGCGGCGGCCGTCGGGGCGGCTTTCCCTGTCGTGGTCTTCGGTGCGGGAGCCGCCTTGGCGGGGGCCTTGGCGGTCTCGATAGTGGTAGCGGGCTTCTTTTTGGTGGTCATGTTTTTGTCTTTGTCCCCAGAGTACAAATGTTGTGTGAGTTGTTTGAAACAACCCCATTACAAATGGTTGAAACATCATGCGTGAGTTCCGGGGCGGGGGAACTCAATCACGGATGAGCCCGATTCCGTTGAATCGGGCTGCTTGTACTCCCATTATGACGCATTTCCGCCGGTTTTGCACGCATTCAGCCCGCTGGAGGTGCGCGACATCAAAGTGGAGGAGTCACGAAACGCCAGGCCAATCGAGGAAATCCTAGCGCATGAGTAGCTCTAACGCTCCGTTGAAGACGCGCTTGCGCTCCCTCACGGTAGCAGCTCTGTTACGGGCGCGTTTTCATCGGATTTGGCTTGCGCTCCCACACCGTCGCGGCTCTGTTTCGGGCGCGTTTTCATCGGTTTTGGCTTGCGCTCCCTCACGGCCGCGGCTCTGTTACGGGCGCGTTTTCATCGGATTTGGCGGCCCGCAGGGCCATACGGGACTGCCTTACGGTCGCGGCTCTGATTGGCTGGAAGTTCTACTGATCGACTTTCACCACGAAATACAGGAACTCCTTTTTCACCAGAACCTGGTGCGGCGTGTTGGCCGGAATGTGCACGACGTCGCCCACCTTCATCGTCACCCGTTCCCCGCCCTCAATCGACGCGCCGCGCACTTCGCCCGGGCCCGTGGTGCGCGGCGACACTACCTTGCCGCCCACCACCACTACCGCCTCGCCCTTCTCCGCGATGAAGAAATCCACCGTTTTCGCATGCAGTTCCGCCTCTCCGTCGGCGGTCCGCCGCGAAATCATCGTCAGATGATTCCCCCACTTGCCCAGTTCCTTGGCCAGGACCGGCTTGCCGGCCATCTCGGCAGCCATTTTCGCGCCCATGCCCTGAATGTCAACGGCGGTCCAATGCACAAAGCCGGAAACTCCGGCCGGCAGTGCCGCCGCGGCCAAAACGAAGATCATCAAAATTGTTCTTTTCATGCGGGTGTCACCTTTGCGATTCTCTGGGCCACCGGCGTCAGCGCCGGAAAGTCCGTGTACGGCTTGTCCTGATACCAGTAGCAGCACGAGTAGTAGTTGTCCGCCCGGTCATTGCCGTGCCCGTGCTCCATGGTGTGCTTCAAATACGTGCGGAACGTCACCGGATTGTCGCCATGGAACCGGTAGCAGCAGTACCGCCCGCCCACCCGTTCCGGACTCTGAATCAGCGGCGCTCCATACTGATGATAGGCGAAAGCCTTCGCCCCGTCGCGCCCGCCGAAGTTCCAGCTCCCGAGGAAGTAATCCTCACTGCCGGTGCCGGCAATCAACGGCTTGGTCTCGTCGTCGACGAAGATCATGTCGTCGCCCTCACCCATCCAGTACTCGCTATTCTGCACCACGCCCAGCGTGACGCCCATCAGGTGCCCGCGGCCGCGCGCCTCGCAGTACACGTGGTTGTGCTTGCCGTCGGGATTGACCGGCGTCTTGCCGTCCGGCCCCTTGATGGCCACGTGCGGCGTCACCTGCCGGTACTGCGCGTGGAAGTACATGGTGTCGGCCGGCAGCGCATCCACGGCCAGAAAATCGATGTTGGAATAGAACGACCCTATGTTCTGCGTGCCCTCGTTCGTCACAGTCATCCGCGCCCCCGCCCGGTACGGCATGGCGAAATAGCAGTTCAGGCTCTTGCCTGGCGAGCAGGCCAGATACTCGCTCTCGTACAGAACGTAGTCGCCCAGGTTGAGCCCGAAGAAGTCGCCCACCGGCACTTCCACGCTGGGCTTCCCGTTGCCATCCCAGAACATGCGGAGCACCAGTTCTTTGAGATGAAAAGGGCTCTGCGCCGCAATGGTGAACCAGATGTGCGACACCATCCCGGCGCCCTTCTGATTGAATACCTCGATGGTCTGGCCCGGCGTGATCGGCCATCGATCCGAATTGCCGCCCGTCACATCGAAGCTCGATTGCTTCAAGGACCGGTAGTTCAGCTCCCGCGCGTAGGCCGGCAAAAACCGTGCCGCCGCAGCAGCCCCGCCGCCCGGCTGCT
>JBBQLF010000198.1:0-7575 GCA_038327695.1 Bryobacterales bacterium | reverse complement strand
TGGAGTTTGAACTGGACCGTTCGGCAGCCTTGCCGGGTGATGGCCGCGTAATTGGCGTCAACGCCATCTCCGCCGGCCTGAAGCGATTCGAGTCCACCATCACCTACCGGACCAATCAGGCGCTGCTGGCGCGCCAGGGCTACAACGCCACGGTGGAGCATCTTCAACTTCAACTTCCGCCCGGCAAGGCACTGGAACTAAAGCAGTTGTTCACGCGCCTGCCGGTGTTTGACAAGCTCCGTTTCCACAACATCCCCATCGGCGCCAACCCGTTTGACCTGTGGGCTCTCCAGCAGATTATCTGGGAGGTGCAGCCGGAGTTCATTGTCGCCACCGGCACCGGGGCGGGTGGCCTGCCGCTCTATCTGGCGCAGACCCTGGACGGCCTGGGCCTGGAGCGCAGCCGCATTCTGGCCGTGGATCCGGGGACGCCGGCCCGCGAGGCGACGCAGCATTTCCTGCGCAAAAAGTACGTCGAGTTCCTCAAGGGCGAACCGGCAGACGCCGCCATGGTCTCCGCTATTCAGACACAGGCCAAGGGCAGGAGCACCGTAGTGGTACTCAACGCCGGCCAGAACGCCGAGCGGGTGCTGGAACAGCTCCACGCCTACGCGCCATTGGTCAGCTCGGGCAGCTATCTGATTGTCGAATACACCGAAGCGGACGCATTGGCCGGGAGAGCCGGCACCGACAAGAGCCCGCGCGACGCGGTCCAGCAGTTCCTCGGCGAGGAGGGCGGCCGGAGCTTCGAGGCCGACCCCGGCCGCGAGATGGCCCTGTTCACCCGCAACGCGGGTGGCTGGTTGCGGAAAAGGTAAGCGGCCATGACAGGCTCGCTCCACACTCCGCTTCTCTGCGTTGCCGTGGCCGCCCTGATGGGTTGCGGTCCGCGCGGCCCGCAAACCAGCGCCGGCAACGTAGCGCTCCCCTTTTACCAGGTGGACGTGGTGGACCCCGCCAACCAGCAGCGGCTGCTCGGCGGTTTCGACGACATCCGGGGCGGCTGGCGCTGGACCGCCGGCAAGTTCGCCGTCTCTCTGGACGTGCCCGCGGACCGGCCGCTCTACCTGCTGCTGGACGCCGGCGCGCCGCAGGAACTGGTAGGGGCAGGCAAGCCGTTGACGCTCACCACGCGGCTGAACGGCCGCGTGATCGGCTCCCGGACAATTCAGACCCGGGACCGCTTCCTCTCGTCTCTGGCCGTGCCTCCGGAGCTTCTGGATGGGCCTGCGGTCAGGGTCGAGTTTGAAGTGGACCGGACGTTTCAGGATCACGAGAGCGGGCGGGCCCGCGGCATGATGGTATTGTCCGCGGGGCTCAGCAACCTGGACTCAACGCCAGCCGCACTGGACCGGCTCCGCCAATCCACCCGCGAAGCCTATGAGAGCAACCGGCAGCGGCGCAACGTGCCGATCAGCGCCAGCCAGGATCAGGATCTGATGAAGCTCTTTCACGAGACGCCCATCTGGCGCAACTTCCGCTTCCATGCCATCCAGATCGAAAAGAGCCCGCTGGATCTTTGGAGCATGCAGGATGCCATTGAGCAGATCAGGCCGGATTTCATCGTAGAGACCGGCACTTACCGGGGCGGCTCGGCGTTGTTTTGGGCCAATGCCTTGAACGGGCTGGGACTCACCGCCTCGCGTGTGTTGACCGTGGACATTGCGGACCATAAGGGCGACGCGGCACAGGATCCGCTCTGGGCGCGCTATGTGGAGTTTTACCAGGGCAGTTCCACAGATCCGGCCATCGTCAAGCGGATTGCAGACCGGGTGCGCGGCCGGAAGACGCTGATCACGCTGGATTCGGATCACTCCGGACCGCACGTGCTGCGGGAGCTGCGCATGTACTCTCCACTGGTCAGCAGCGGCAGCTATCTGGTGGTGGAGGACACGGACATGGACGGCGTGCCGGCCTATCCGCATAGCTTCCCGGGGCCGCTGGCGGCGGTGACGCAGTTCCTCAGCGAGGGCGGGTCCAAACTGTTTGAGCCCGATGCCACCCGCGAGCAGATGGGCATCACCTACAATCCCGGCGGGTGGCTGCGCCGCAAGTAGCGGCTGTTACTTTCTTCGCAACCAGCCGCCTGGATTGAAGGTCATGATGTAGGCTTCGCGCGCGCGGTCGGCCTGAAAGCCCTGGCCCAGCGGTTCGGCGAGGAACTCCTGGACCGCGGCGGCCGGCCCGGGCCCGAACTCCGGATTGGAGGGCACTCCGTCCAGATGGGTGTCTTCGACGATGAGGTAGCTGCCGCGCGGCACCATCGGCGCGTAGGCGTGCAGTTCGTTCAGCACATGCTGCTTCGAGTGGTCCGAATCCAGCATTACCAGAGTCCGGCGGCCCCGCGTCAGATCTGCGATCTTCGAGACGATTGCCGGGTCTGTGGAACTGCCGTGCAGGAAGGTGACGTACTCTTTCCAGAGCGGGTTGGTGGCCGCGTTGGCGGTCAAATTCTGCACATCCACCGTCAGCACGCGCGAACGCTTCAGGCCCACGCTGTTCAGCGCGTTGGCGAAGTACAGAGCGGATCCGCCGTGCCAGGTTCCGGTTTCGACGATGAACTCGGGACGCTGCTCGTACACCAACTGCTGCACCATCCACAGATCCAGCGGCAGCTTCTCGATCTTGACGTTCTGGAACCACATTTCCGTCCAGACCGGCACCTGGTGGAAGAGGTTCAACAGTTCCTTCTGCTTGGCCGGGTTCAACAAGCGGTCCCGCTCGGCCAGCATCCGCAACTGGCCCTGGCGGGCGAGGTTGGCGGCGGTGGGCCGGTCCAGCAAGCCCTCCTCGTCCACCCGCAGCCCGACTGAGACAACGATCAAGCCAAATGGCGCGCCCTTGGGCACCCGCTCCGGCGGGTCTTTCGCCACTGCGCCCGGCGTGAGCGTGTACTCCACAACGGCCGGCCGCGTCTCCAGTGCGCGGGCCGGCACCTCCCAGTGCTCATAGACCCGCGCCGCTTTCGACCAGGACTTCTTGCCCACCTCAATGCCGTTCACGCGCGCCGTAAGCGTAACGGCGTGCGACTCCGCAATCAGCTCCTCCGGCACGCTGCCCTCCAGGTCCAGGTAGGTCTTTTGCGGCGGCATGGGCGGGTCCACCCGGACGGCGAAGACCGGCGCGGTCCAGAGCCACTGGTTGCTGCCGCCGTAGAAGCCCTTCAACAGGCGGTCTTTGTAGAGAGGATTGGCCACCGCGACCTGAGAAACGCCCGGATCATCCGGCAAATCCAGCGCCGCTCCCGTATCCGGCGGCAGCACAACCTGCCGCTCCTTCCTGCGGCATCCGGGCGACATCGCGATCAGCGCCGCCAACGCGGCAATCAGTGCTTTGCTCTTGAGCGCCATCAGGCGGCCCCCTCCCGGGATGCCGGCACCACACATCCCGGCCCAAAGCTATTCTACTAACAGAGCCACCAACCATGAACCGCCGCGACTTCCTCCGCTCCTCCTCCGCCGCGCCGGCCGCCGCCGCCGCCATGCAGCCGTCGGCCATCACCAAGCCAGGCGGCAAGCCGAACGTGATCTGGTTTTTCGGCGATCAGCACCGCGCCCAGGCCCTCGGCTGCAACGGCGATCCGAACGCCCGCACGCCCACCATCGACAATCTTTCCTCCACTGGCGTGCAGTTCACCGGTGCGGTGGCCGGCTTCCCGCTGTGCTGTCCGTTCCGCGGCTCGCTGCTCACCGGCCGCTATCCGCACCACGCCGTCGTCGGTCACCAATACCCCCTGCCGGACGGCCAGCCTACTATCGCGCAACCGCTGAAGGAGGCCGGCTACCACACCGCCTACATCGGCAAATGGCATCTCGGCGGATGGCAGGAGGCCCAGGGCCGCGCGGCGCATTTCATTACCGATCCCAACAAGCGCGGCGGCTTCGATCACTGGGTGGGCTATGAGAACAACAACTCGCAGTACGATTGCTGGGTGCACGGCGGCGCCGGCAAGGACGCCTTTCACTACCGCCTGCCCGGCTACGAAACGGACTGCCTGACGGACCTGCTGATCAAATACGTCAAAGAGCAGGCGGCCGCGCAGCGCGCGGGCCAGGGCAAACCCTTCTTCGCGGCCTGCTCGGTGCAGCCGCCGCACGATCCCTACGTAGCGCCGCCGGAGTACAGCCAGCGCTGGTCTGCCGGCAACATCCAGTTCCGGCCCAATGTCCCGCTGGTGCCCTCCATCCGCGAGCTGGCCGCGCGGGAGTTGGCCGGCTACTACGCCATGGTGGAGAACCTCGACTTCAACCTGAATCGCGTCATGAAGACGCTCCAGGAAGAGGGCCTCTCGTTCAACACCCACCTGATGTTCTTCTCAGACCACGGCGACATGCTCGGCTCCCAGGGCCAGTTCCGCAAGATGACCGCGCACGAAGAGTCCATCCGCGTGCCCTTCTTCATCAGCGGCGCCACGCCCACTTACGAAGGCCACATGACCGGCCGCTTCCCCGTCCTGATCAACGCGCCCGACATCGCCCCCACCACGCTCGGTCTGTGCGGCCTCCAGAGGCCATCGTGGATGGAAGGCAAGGACCTCTCCGGTTTCCGCCTGCGCCGGCCCAACGCCTCGCCGCCGGAGTTGCCGGATTCCGCCTACCTGCAAACCGTCGTCCCCACCGGACACCCCAATTCCATCAACAAGCCCTACCGCGGTCTGGTCACCCGCGACGGCTGGAAATACGCCTGCTTCGACAACATGAGCTGGCTGCTCTTCAACCTGAACGAGGATCCCTACGAGCAGGCCAACCTGGCCCACAACAACCGCTATCGCGCCGAGCGGCAGCGCCTGATTCAACGCCTCAAGCAATGGGTGGCCGACACCGGCGACAAGTTCAACATCCCTACGGATTGACCGGCGCCGGTGCGGGCGTCATTCGCAAGCCCAGCGCGTGCTCGCCGCCTGGCTTGGCGGGCGCGTCCACGATCACATCCGGGCCGGACTGCTTCCACGCCAGGCTGCGGCCGCCCAACAGGCTCACCTTCATGCCGGCCCCGGCCGTCACACCCGGCACCGTCAATTTGCCGCCTGCCGGCCGAGTGAGCAGAAACGCGTAGAGCGAGTTGTTCTTCTTCGTGAACCGGACCTCCGTTCCGTCTGCCGTCTTGCCCGACGGCCGCACCCACGGACGCGTGCCGTGAATGCCCTCCCCGTTGACGGCCAGCCAGCGGCCCAGCGCCTTCAACCGGTCCGTCTGGATCTCAGAGATAGAGCCATCCGGCCGCGGCCCGATGTTGAGCAGAAGGTTGCCGTTCTTGCTCACGATGTCCACCAGCATGGCGATCAGCTTGTCCGCGGCCAGCACATGCTCCGGACCCTCCACCCGGTTATAGCCGAAGCTGAAACCGAGACCGCGGCAGGACTCCCACTTCTTCTCCGTGATCTTGTCGTACTTGGCATATTCCGGCGTGGTGAAGTCCGCGAAGCTCACGCCGAAGCGGTTATTGACGATACCGCCGGGCACGCCGTTGTAGTAGTCGGCGAAGAGGGCTTCCGGCTTGGCCAGCGCCGGATAGCCGATGTCGTTCCACAGGACAGAGGGCTGGTACAGCCGGATCAACTCGCGCCAGTGGGCGTCGGCGTAGCGGGCGTACTCTTCGGTCTTCGGGGCGGTGGTGCGCAGATCCGGCATCGTGGCCACCGGCCGCTCCTCAAAAGTCCAGTCCAGGCCGCCCGAATAGTACAGGCCCATCTTCAGGCCGGCCGCACGGACGGCGGAGGTCAATTCGCCGACGAGATCCCGGGGGCAGTTCAGGCCGCCCTGCGGCCGCCGCGGATTGGGCACCTTGCTCGGCCACAGTGTGTAGCCGTCGTGATGCTTGGTGGTCAGTACTACGTAGCGCGCCCCGACGTCTCGAAACAGCCTGGCCCAGGATTCGGGCTTCCAGCGGCGGGACTGCTCTTCGAACTTCTCGCCGAACGTGTAGTAGTCGAAATCCGGGCCGTAGGTGGCCACGTGGTGCTTGTAGGTGAGGGACTCCTTCAGCCGGATGGAGTTCAGGTACCACTCGGCGTAGGGGTTCTGGAGGAACCACTTGCTCCAGTCCACCTTGCCAAGCTCGCCCGTGGGCGGTGCCCACGCGGGCACCGAATAGAGCCCCCAGTGAATGAAGATCCCCAGCTTGGCGTCGTCAAACCAGCCGGGCACCGTATGAGTGCGCAGGGAATCCCATTCGGGCTGATACTTGCGGGTCTGCGCCAGGGCGCAGCCTGCGCCGGCGAGAGAACTGAGAAACGTCCGTCGCTCCATGATGGGCATTGTATCGCTTCTCCGCGGAGAATCGAACCGGCCCCGGTTCGTCGCCCACTGCCCCGCCCCACGTCACTTGCGCAGGCTGCAAATGACGCCGTCGATCACCAGTGCCCCACCCCACGTCACTTGCGCAGGCTGCAAATGACGCCGTCGATCACCAGCGCCCCGTCATAGGGAACAAAGATCAGGTGCCGGACCGTCTGGCCGTTTTCACTCAGCTCCAGTGTGTTGCCACTCACTTTGTACTTGCCGCCGGCAGCGTTGACCGACGTCGCAGAACTGGCCGAAGTCCGCACCGAACCCACTGATTCCCGGCTGAACGTACCGTCCGGCTTGAATTCGTAGGAATGGGCCGAGGCAACACTGTTGCCTGACCCGGTTGACACCGCCACCCGGGGACCGTTGCCGCTATATCTTCCGTTCAACTTCGTGCCCGGCGGCATCGGCTCCGCCCTGATCGTGGCCAGTCCGTTCACCTGATAGCCACCTGGAGCCGCGTTCACTTTCACCGTCCTCGTAGTGCCGTTCATCGTGATCGACACCTGTTCCCCGGCCTGCGTAAACCGCCCGCAACTGGCTGGCTGGCTTTGACAACCGGCCTGGAAATCGGCGGCGGTCAGTCCGCCGGCCGGGGCTACCCCCAACGCGCGGCCGTCCGCCAGGAACCAGTAGTAGGTCGGCGTATACCCTCCGCCCCGGTACTCCATCGTCAGGAACAAGCCGTCCAGCTTCACGCCTTGCCCGTAGCTCACAACCACAGTCGCCACCGACAAGGCCAACACCCAGAGTATTTTCATGGTTCGTTAAGTGTACACCCTCTTCCAGATCCAGTCTCCGTTTCCTCGTCTCACGCCATTGGGGCACGCGGAAGGGCCCCACCATCCGGTAGGGCCCGTTGTCCCGGCCGCGGCTCGGCCGGTGCTTGCGGAGATGACCAGGCGCTTTGCCTCCACGCGCCGCTTACTGATCTCCGTTGACTGCGATCGCCGCCGCCTCCCCTCGCGGCTGTGCGGTCCCCCACACCATGCCGGTGCCCCAGACCATGCCGTTGCCCTCCACGGAGCCCGCCGTGCCCCACACCACGCCGGTCCCCCACACCACGCCGGTGCCCCACACAACCCCCGTCCCCCACACCATACCGGTGCCCCACACAACCCCCGTCCCCCAGCACACGCCGGTTCCGTTCACCAGGGTCACCGTATGCGTGACGCTATCGAACGCGGCGGCTGGGGAGAGCGCCTGGCCCACGGCCAGTTCCGTGTCGTTCAGTGCGGCCACCGCGTCCAGGTACCCGGCGCCCACCGTGAACGGATCGTAGCGGCTC
>JBBQLF010000197.1:0-7588 GCA_038327695.1 Bryobacterales bacterium | reverse complement strand
GGCGGCCGAGGCGGGCTTCATCACCACGGTGTTGCCGCAGATCAGCGCCGGCGCCAGCTTCCACGCCGGAATGGCGCTGGGGAAGTTCCAGGGCGTAACCAGACCCACGACGCCGACCGGCTTGCGAATGGCAAACATGTGGACGCGGTCCCGCTCACTGGGCGCGAGCACGCCGGCCATGCGCGAGCCCTCACCGGCGAAGTAGCGGAAGATGTTGATGGCGCGGCGCACCTCGCCCTTGGCCTCAGGCAGAGTCTTGCCTTCTTCGCGGGTCATGTCGGCGCTGATGGAATCGAACTTGCGGTCGAGGATGCTGGCGACCTTGAACAGGAACGCTCCGCGGGCGGGTGCGGTCAGGCCGGCCCAGGCCGGAAAAGCCTGCTGGGCGGCGTGGGCCGCGTTGTCGATGCACTCCGGCGTACCCTTGCCGTGCAGGCCGACGATCTCGCGCGTGTCGGCGGGATTGCGGTTTTCAAACGTCGGGCCTTCGACCCACGCGCCATTGATGTAGTTGGGAAAGATCGGTGCTGACATGGCAGTATTCCTTAGAACTTGACTTTGGGTGCAGTGCGCGCCCCGGCCTCGGTCTTGAAGTAGTCGTCGTTGCGGTGGAAGCCGAGCATGCCTGCGAAGAGGCTATTGGGGAACAGGCCGATGGTGGTGTTGAACTTCTGAACCGTCTCGTTGTACTTGCGGCGTTCGACGGCGATGCGATTCTCCGTGCCGGCCAGTTCGTCCTGGAGCCGCAGGAAGTTCTCATTGGACTTCAGTTGCGGGTAGTTCTCGGCAATCATCAACAGGCGGCCGATGGCGGAGTCCAGTCCCTGGTTGGCCTGGATCTTTTCGGCGGGATTGCGGGCGTTGAGCAGCGCGGAGCGGGCGTTGGCGACGGCCTCCATGATGCCTTTCTCCTGAGCGGCGAAGCCCTTCACGCTTTCCACCAGGTTGGGGATCAGATCGGCGCGGCGCTGCAGTGCGACGTCTACCTGGGACCACGATCCGGAGATGGCCTCCTTCTGTGTGACCAGTTCATTGTTTACGGAGGCTGCCTTGCCACCGGCGATCAGTCCGAGCAGCAGAAGGCCGCCAAGAACGGCGATCAGTGCGATTTTCATGGTGTACTCCTCAGCGGTCTAGTTGGTCGACGGCGGCGATCAAAGCCGCGATGTCATCTAAGTAGTTCTGGAACAGCTCAACGGGCTCCACATCGCGCGGCCGCGTATTCTGCTCTCGCAGACTTAATAGCGTATCGAAGGAGCGGCCCCCAATGGCAAACGACTCGCGGAGACTGGCGACGATGGAGTGCTTGGTCCAGGGTGCGTCGAAACCGCCGAGCCGCAGGGCGTGGCGGCCGAGCACACAAAACGTGGAGACCGAGTCCGTCATCAGGCGCAGCAACAGTTCGCGGTTGGCGAGGACGCCGGCCGCTTTCTGGCGCAGGCGAAGTTGTTTGGCGCGGAGTTCGTGCTCCACCTGGGCGCGGTAAAACCGGTCGTCGATCACCAGGGTTCGGGCCGCATCTTCGCCGAAGAGGACTTTATGGCGTTCAGCGATGTCGTGGAATTCAATGGCGAAGCAGTCGGCCGATGTGCGCAGTTCCTCGCTGCTGAGCAGGAGCGGGGCGGGATTGCCTTTGTCGCGCCACCACTGAAAAACAGACTCCGCCGCGCCGAGATCACCAGGCGTGACGCCCTCCAGGACACAGAGCACGTTGAGGTCCGAGTGAGCGCCGTGCATTTCCCCCGTGGCGCCGGAGCCGTAGAGGATCACCGAGCGGAGCCGCTTGCCGTGGGCGTCCTGGAGCTTTTCCACGAGTTGGTTGAGGATCTTGTCGATGTGTTCCATGGGGATTCGCAATCTACCAATCGCTGGAGGCGCCGCCGCCGCCGGAGTCTCCTCCACCGAAACCGCCAAAGCTATCGCCGGAGTCATAACCGCCAAAGCCGCCGCCGGACCGGGACCGGCCGCCGCCACCGATGAGTTGCCCGAGCAGCATACCCATGAGGAAGTTGCCGGTTCCTCCACTTCCTCCGCGCCCGCCCCGGCCGCCCCGGCTGACGAGCGCCAGCAGAATCAGGCCGCCCACCAGGAAGACGACCTCGATGGGAAACCCACTGCCCGGTGATTCGGGACGGCGCGGTGGGGCGTTGGCGGGAATCTGCACGCCCTTGGCCTTGGCGATGGTTTCCCCAATGGTGCGGGCCGCGTCGGCCAGAGCTTGGGGGTAGTTGCGCTCCCGCAGCGCGGGTCGCATCTCGCGAATGACGCTGCCGGCGTAGCCATCGGGAATGAGCGGCTCCAGGCCGTAGCCGACTTCCAGCCGGCTGCGCCGCTCACCGATGGCGAGCAGCAGCAGGATACCCTCGTTGTTCGCCTTGCTGCCGATGCCCCATTTACGGAACATGACGTTGGCGACGTCCTCAATGGGCTCACCCTCCAGAGACGCGACGGTGACCAGGGCAATTTCGGCGCCGGTGGCCGCCTTCACGCTCACGCAATACGACTCGAGCTGCTGTTTGGCGGCAGGATCGATCACGCCGGCGAAATCACTGACGAAGCCCTGCGGCTTCAGGCCGCCGAAATCGGTAGCCGGCAGCGCCCCTGCCAGCAGCAGCAGCGGCAGCACCAATCGGATTGGGTGGCGAAAGTTCATGGTGTCAGCAGACGAGATCTTCCCGCGTCAGTGCGACGCCGTCGAGACGGCCCAGCAGCGCGAGGCCGATCTTCTCAGTATGAAAGAACTCGCGGGCGACTGACTGGACGTCATCGGCCGTCACAGCTTCGATGGAATCGGCCAGTTCGTCCAGCGTAAAGAAGCGCCCGAAGTTCATCCATTGGCGGGCGAGGTTGCCCATGCGGCTGGAGGTGGATTCCAGGCTGAGCATGAGCGAGCCTTTCATATGGTCTTTGGCGTGGCGGAGTTCTTCGGCGGGCAGGGGTTCGTTTTTCAGGCGGCGCAGCTCCAGCATCACGTTCTCAATGAGTTTCCGCGCCGTATCGGCGGAGGTGGCGGCATAGACGGCCAGCATGCCGGCGTCGCGGTAGAGGTTCAGCTCGGAGAAGATCGAGTAAGCCAGGCCCTGGCGCTCCCGAATGTTCTGGAACAGGCGCGAACTCATGCCGCCGCCGAGCACGACGTTCAACGTGTAGCAGGCGAATCGCAGGTCATGGGTGGCGGCGTGCATGGGCACGCCGAGGCAGACGTGGACCTGCTGCAGGCTGCGGCGTTGTTTGAGCAGCAGCGGCGCCTGCGGCGCGGGCGGGATGAATTGCGGCTCGATGCCCCCCACTTTGAGCTCCCGCAGGTGGTGCTCGGCCAGGCGCACCAGTTCGTCGTGGCGCAGGTTGCCGGCGGCAGTGACGGTGAGGTTCTCGGGCCGGTAGTAGCGGTTGTGGTAGTCGCGCAGGCTCTCCGGGGAGAAGCTGCCGATCGTCTTCTTCGTGCCGAGAATCGGACGGCCGAGCGGGTGGCGGTTCCAGAAGTTGCTGACGAAGGCCTCGTGGAGGAAGCTCTCGGGGCTGTCAGTCTCCATCTTCAGTTCTTCCAGCACGACGCCCTTTTCCTTCTCGATATCGGCGGCGTCGAAGCGTGGATGCATCAGCATGTCGGCCAGGATTTCGAAGGCGATGGGCAGGTGCTCGTCCAGCACCTTGGTGTTGTAGCCGACGAGTTCGCGGCCGGTGAAGGCATCGAGATTTCCGCCGATGGCGTCCACTTCCCGGGCAATGTCTTCGGCCGAGCGCTTGGGCGTGCCTTTGAAGAGCATGTGCTCAATGAAGTGGGACGAGCCGTTTTCCGCAATCTGTTCGCTCCGGGAACCGGTGCCGATCCAGAAGCCGACTGCGACACTGCGCACGGCGGGCATAGGCTCCGTGATAACCCGGATGCCGTTGGAGAGGGTGGTGACGATAATGTCACGTTCGAGCGTAGCGGTCGCCATTGATGATAGTAGATCCTCCCCAATTCTCGCATGGCTGCGCTTCTCATCTTCATCGCGACGTACGCCGTTCTCGCCCTGGGACGGTTTCCGGGCCTGGACCGTACGCGATGCCGGCTGCGAGTATAAGGAGAAAAACCAGCGACGGTTTCCGGGCCTGCGCGCGGACCGTACGCGATGCCGGCTGCGAGTATAAGGACAAAAACTAGCGACGGTTTCCGGGCCTGCGCGCGGACCGTACGGGTGCGGCGACAAGTGGGCGCCAGCTCCATGGTGCGGCGAGTGCGGCGGGATTTGACGAGGCACTGCACGCGGTGGACTGGGCGGCCATGGTGCTGCTGCCGGGCATGGTGATCGTTGCCGCTGTCCGGCATCCCCTATCGCGAGTTCGCCACGGCACTGGCTCCCATCGTGGCGGTGCCGCTGTTGTTGTGGTGCAGAGGGCGAAGGGTTCTGTGGAGATCGGATTCCGGACCTACTTCCGGGTGGGCGCGCCGCTTAGCGTGCTCAGCCTGGCATTTGGCGCGGCCTGGCTGACGTGGGTCCGATAGACTGGGAGCTGAGGGCGCTGTGCAAACACTAGTTGGAATGGATGTAGCGGACCTGCAGGCTTTGTTGCCGGCGGGCGAGCCGGCGTTTCGCGCCCGGCAGATCTATGAGGCGCTGTACGCGAAACGGATCGGCGGGTTGAGCGAGGTCACCACTCTGGCGAAGGGACTACGCACCGATCTGGAGGCGCGCTGCGAGCTGGGGCATCTGCAGCAGAATTCGCGATTCGACTCAAAAGACGGCACGCGGCGGTATCTGTTGGGCCTGCACGACGAGAAGAGCGTGGAAGCTGTGTTCATGCCGGAGGAGTCCCGCGATACGCTGTGCCTCTCCACGCAGGTGGGCTGCGCGGTGGACTGCAAGTTCTGCCTGACTGCACTGATGGGGCTGGAGCGGAATCTGACTGCGGGCGAGATCGTGGGGCAGGTATTGCATCTGGCCCAGGACAACAACCTGTGGGCGGATCAGAAGCGGATCAACATCGTTCTGATGGGCCAGGGCGAGCCGCTGCTGAATCTGGCGGCTGTACTGAAGGCAACGCGGATACTGTGCGATCCGCGCGGCGTGGGCATCGTCCAGCGGCGGATTACGGTCTCGACGGCAGGTATTGTCCCGAAGATCTACGAGCTGGCCAAAGCCGAGGTGCGGCCCCGGCTGGCGGTCTCTCTGAACGGGTCCAACGAGGAGCAGCGCCGCGAGTTGATGCCCATCACGCGGAAGTACCATCTGCGCGATCTGATGCAGGCCTGCAAGGATTACCCGCTGCGGCCCTGGGAGAAACTGACGTTTGAATATGTCCTATTGCGGGGCGTGAACGACGCGGACGTGGACGCGCGGCGCGTGGTGCAACTGGTGGCGAACCTGAACTGCAAGGTGAACCTGATTGCGCTGAATCCGGGACCTGGCATTCCGTACGAGACGCCGGATCCGGAGCGCGTGGCAAGCTTCCAGACGATTGTGATGAAGGCAGTGCCCTGTTTTGTGCGGCGGCCGCGCGGTCTGGACATCTACGCTGCGTGCGGGCAGCTCAAACGGATGGAGACTCTGGTGGCAGTGCGGCCAGCAGTTGGCGAATCGTCCGGCCCAGCACGGGGTGCATGAAGTCCGGGGCAATTTCGGCCAGCGGCGCGAGCACGAAACGGCGCTGGTGGAGGCGCGGATGCGGGACGGTCAATTCCGGCGTTTCGATGATGAGCCGATCCCAAAACAGGATGTCCAGATCGATGGTGCGCGGGCCGTTGGGGATTACACGCTGACGGCCAAGAACACGCTCGATGACTTGCAGTTGCTCCAGGAACGCCGGCGGCGCCAGCGGAGTTAGAACCAGCGCGGCGGCGTTCAGGAACGGCCCCTGATCGAGATAGCCAACCGGGGCGGTCTCATGGAACGTCGAGACGCGGGCCGGGCTGAGGCGGGCCAGCGCATCAGAAAGAAACCCCGCGCGATCACCCAAATTGGAGCCCAGGGCGAGCAGAACCTCAGACATTGCGCCGCCTGACGATCTCTACTCCTGCATGTCCGACGCCTTCGGCTCTTAGGGCGGCCGGCTTGCGGAGGCGCAGTTGGACTTCGCTGACCGGGAACTCGGCCAGAATGGCCGCAGCGATGCACTCGGCCATGGACTCAACCAGGAAGTAGGGGCGATCGACGGCCACGCGGTGGATTGTATGAAGCACGGCGCGGTAGTCAATGGTGTCGTGGAAGTCATCGGAACGGCCCGCCTTGGCGGTATCGCAGCCGAGGCTCACATCCAGGAAGACTTCCTGCGTGCGGCTGCGTTCCGCCACCGGAACCCCGAGATAGACGGTGAGGCGGACATCGTGGAGGACAATGCGGTCCATTATGAACTCCTGACGGCCAAGGCGGCCGCAGCGGCCTTCCGGCAGGCCGCCACGTCGTGCGCGCGGATGACGGTTGCTCCGTGCAGGACCCCGATGGCCACGGCCGCCAGGGTGCCTTCCAGGCGATCCTCGGGCCGCTCCAGGCCCGGGATGGACGCCAGGAATGACTTGCGGGAAGGGCCGATCAGGATGGGGCATCCCAGCTCCGCGAATTCCCCCAACCGGCGCAGCAGCGTGAAGCTCTGGGCCGGGGTTTTGGCGAACCCGATGCCGGGGTCGATGATGATCTCGGCGATCCCGGCTGCGCGGGCCGCCTCCACCTGGCGGGCCAGAAACTGCTTCACGTCCGCGACCACGTCTGCGTAGCCGATGAGCCCGCGCATGGTCTGGGGCGTGCCGCGCATGTGCATGATGACGATACCGGCGTTGAGGCGGGCGGCTACCTCGATCATGGCCGGATGGCGGAGCCCGGTGACGTCGTTGATCAGCGTGGCGCCGGCCAGGAGTGCCGCCTGCGCCACTTCCGGCTTCATCGTGTCGATGGAGAGGCGGACGGACGACTCGGCCCGCAGGGCTGCCAGTACCGGAATCACGCGGCGCAACTCTTCGGCGGCCGGCACCGGATCCGCGCCGGGCCGGGTGCTCTCGCCGCCGATGTCCAGGATGGCCGCGCCTTCCGAGATCAACCGCCGCGCCTGTTGGAGGGCGGCCTCGAGCTGGAGGTAACGGCCGCCGTCGGAGAACGAATCCGGCGTGACGTTCAACACACCCATGATCTGAACAGACATCCACTCCAGTGTGATCCATGATGGAGCGCCTGTGGGCGGGAACCCCCGTTGTATCCTGGAGTTTTGGAGGTATTCCCGTTTGAGCAGAATCGGCATGGCGTTCCGCGCGTTCTTCAGTGTGCTTGGCGGCTCGCTGCCGGAGGACATCGCGCAGGCCTTCGGCTACTCGAAAAGCCCAGTGAAGAAGGCGCCTGAGCCGCCGAAGGAGCCGGTGATCAAGCCGGAGGCCGGGGCGTTGCAGGTGCTGGGCATCCTGCAGCGGGACGCCCGTTTTCTGGATTTTGTGATGGAAGACGTGGCGGCCTACTCGGACGAGCAGGTGGGCGCGGCGGTGCGCAACGTGCATGCCCATTGTCAGGAGTCAATCCGAAAGTACTTCAAGCTGGCGCCGGTGATTGACGGCGTTGAGGGGACTTTCACCAAGCCCGAATCAGCGGGCGCGCTGGCCAAGGACGCGGCGGCCATCAAGTTT
>JBBQLF010000196.1:0-7599 GCA_038327695.1 Bryobacterales bacterium | reverse complement strand
ACCCAGTTCGGCGTTTGCCGCCACCAAGTTCCAACTGCTGCGCAGATCATCTTCTGGGTGACAACCGTTTTTGCTGCAACCAGTTGCGGCTACACGTAGATGGCGGATTCTGACGGTCGCAACTGCCGGATTTAGGCTGATAGAGCCGCGCCGCCTGCGCGGTGCTGCTTACCAGGTAGGCTTGGCGGCGCGGGTCGCATTGCGACACGGCGTAGTAGAACGCCAGCACCTTGCCGCCGTCGTGCTCCAGCAGTGCGCGGAAGAACGCCGCCGGCCGCGCGGGCTTGACGTGCAGGAAGTTCTCCCAGAC
The DNA here is from genome assembly GCA_038327695.1 of Bryobacterales bacterium. Taxonomy (GTDB): domain Bacteria; phylum Acidobacteriota; class Terriglobia; order Bryobacterales; family Bryobacteraceae; genus Paludibaculum. Next base: position 7,289 of record JBBQLF010000196.1, on the reverse strand, counting down.
CGCCGAGGCGGGCTCGCCGCCCGGCAAGGCCACCGATCCATCCCTTATCACGAAAGCGGCGGAGTAGCGCACCAACTGGGACGAGTGCCGCTCCACCAACCCGCGCAGCCCTGTGCTGGCCACCAGCGCCGCGGCTGCCTCAGGCCCAACCAGGCTGAGTCCGGCGTAGACCCGGGCCAGCCGCATGTCCCGGACGAAGGCTTCCGCCAGACCGCCCGGCAATGTCTGCGCGCCACTGACGATCTCATTCCATGCGTCACCACCCACCAGACGGGCCGCATCCGAGCGCAACTCCACGGTGAAGGACCTGACGGATTGGAGCGCGTCCTGCATCGCCACCCCGTCGATGCCCAGCGCGGCGGCCACTCCCTGGCGAAATTCGCCGGTGGGCCCATCCTCAATCTCGACCGAAGCGCCCAGTGGCGTGTCCACTACCTTTCAGCCGATCAACGCCAGTGCCTTCTCCGTCATGGCCCGGCTCTCCCGCGTGGCCAGTGACAGTGTGAGCGCGCCGCGATCATCGCGCAAGCCAGCCAGGCGCGACAACTCCGCTACCGAAGCGAAGTAGGATTCCAGTAGCCGGGCATAGGCGTGTAGGTCGATGCCGGCGTCAGAGGCGGCGGCGGCCGGAGTGGTGTGGCGAATGAGACGCCGGCAGCACTCGCCAAAGAAATCGCGATAGCCGGGCTCGGCCTGAAAGTGAGCGGCGGCCGCCAGTGCCGCCATGCCGCCGGGAATGGTTACCTCGCCGGCGGTGAGCACATTGAGATCGGGGATTCCGGCCAGAGGCACCGCTTCGCCGATCGGCTCATGTGGGAATGGACCGATGCTGCGTCGGCCGCTTTCGGCTCCAGCGTCAGATAGACGCCCATGTGCTCCGCGGCCGCAGCGTAGTCTTTCTTTGCCTCCAGCACGAGGCCCAGGACATATTCGGCCCGTGGGATGCGATGCTTCGGATCGAGCTTCAGCTCGGTGCGCGCGCTGGCCTCGGCCCGTTCGAAGTCGCGCAACGAATAGGCAGCCACGGCGTCGAAGACGTGTGCCTCGGGATAGTGGCCGCGGGTGTCGGCGGCGATCAGCATCTGCGCCGCCTGTGCGGCCTCCGGCCATGCCTGGCGTTTCAGTTCCGTGCGTGTCAATGAGCCTAAATCCGGCAGTTGCGACCGTCAGAATCCGCCATCTACGTGTAGCCGCAACTGGTTGCAGCAAAAACGGTTGTCACCCAGAAGATGATCTGCGCAGCAGTTGGAACTCGGTGGCGGCAAACGCCGAACTGGGTGCGGCGGGGGCCGAACGGCCGTTTTTAGGATGAGACGTAGGGCGGCAGGGACTTGGGGTTCAGCTCGATGGCGCGCCGGAACGCCGCGCTGGCATCTTCCAGCTTGTCCAGGCTTTGGCAGACGACGCAGAGCGCATTCCAGGCCGGGTCAAACTTCGGGGCGGCCTGCACGGCGCTGCGCAGGCTCTGCTCCGCCGCCGGCCAGTTACCGGCCTGAATCGCCTTCACGGCCTGTGCCCAGCTCTTGTCCATGGCGCGCGGTACGCGGCTACCGGCCTCCAGCAACGAGGAAGTCTCCGAGCCGCGGCGGTACAGCAGGATCGCCGGCAGATTGGTATCGCTGCCGAACCGGCGGTCCATGAAATCAATGTTGCTGGACTGGTAGCCGGGCAGCGACGCGCGCAGCACATAACGGGCTTCCCCACCAACCCCCAGGCTGCGCCAATTGCTGGCCATCGCCGACATATCGAAACCGCGCACGATGTAGTTCCCGTTCTTGTCCGTCCGCGCCTCCCAGGTGGCCCGGCCGGAGGCGCAGTAGCGCTCAATCGCCGCCGGCTTCGGGATGGTGGGGCCATCCGCCATGGTGACCCGTCCGGTTAAGACGAAATCGGACTGCCGGGTGGTTTGCGCCAGCAGCGCCACGCTCCAGAGCGACCCTAAGAAAAGCATTTATATACTTGATCACCATAGGCTAAAACCAGCCTTTGCGGTCACCATCTCGCCAGAGCGCACGGGCGTACTGCTCTGATGTGAGTTCATACCTGTTGCTGTATCGGGGCACATCGCCACGGCTTTCAGCGGCAGCATACTCGCTGCACACTTTGTCTTCGTTACGCCCGTACTTAGCGATGAGCTGACGCATCATAACTCGTTGGCTCATGGCCTCCATGCTGCGCCAGAAGACCGGGGTGCGTCGAGTATATAAGCGCCCTAAGAAGACACATCGGCAAATGGCCCAAGACACTCGGCCGAGCCCCCCCCTCACACACGCAAGAAGATCTTTCGCTGGTACATCCACAGCAGCACCAGCCAGTAGATCGCCAGCACGGCCATGCCCTGCAACAGCGGCGCGTACGAATCGCCCAGGAACTGGAAGACATTCGGCCCCAGGTGGATTCGGAACGAGTCTTCCAGGAACCGGCCCATCACATGGGCGATGAGATAGGCGGCGATGGAGTTCATGCCGATGACGATCAGCGGGAACGTCCAGCGGCGGTACTGCTTGACGTCGATCACCCAACTGAAGCCGGCCAGCAACAGGAAGCACGCGCCGCCGCTGAAGAGCGTCCAGGCCGGGGTCCAAATGCGTTTGACCACCGGGCAGACGCCGGCGAAGTGCAGCAGCAGGCCAGCCGAGATCAAGGCGCCGCCGGTGATGACCAGTTGCCGCATCGGAACCTTGGGCGAGGCGGCGCGCAGCCAGTTGCCGCAGAGCAGCCCCAGGATCATGGTGCCGAGGGTCGGAATGAAGCTCAAGGTGAGATATCCGCCGCCATTGGCCACAAACGGCTTGACCCGCGGGAACAGGTTGAGGAACCACTGGTCAAAAGCGTTGCCGAGATTGGCATTCTTGTTCCAGTGCGCCATCAGGCCGGAATAGTGGTGTGGCCAATCGGCCGGCACGCGCACGGCCTGGTAGTCGAAGTCCGGTCCGGGCAGCGGATAGACGGCCCAAGCCAGCCAGTAGCCGGCCAGAATCACGCCGAGGGCGGCCCACTGCCAGCGAGGCGGACGGAATCCGAGCAGGAACAGGAGGGGATAGCCGAGGCCGATCTGCGTGAGCGTGTCCTCGAAAGTGAAGTTCGTCTGGGTGCTGCTCATGGAGCGGAGGAAGATGCCCAACGCGGCCAGCAGAAACGCACGCCAGATGGCGTGCGAGAACATCTTACCGAACGTGCCGCCCTTGGCCAGGCGGCTGGCAATGGAATAAGGAAGGGCCACGCCCACCAGGAATGAGAAGGAGGGCTGGATGAGATCGTGCAACGAGCAACCGGCCCACGCCACATGGGATTGGTTGTAGGTGAGGAAGCGCCAGAACCCGCTTTCCGGCAGGGCGCGCGATACCTTGGCGAGTTCCAGAACCTCGGCCATCATCAGGAACATCACGAACCCGCGGTAGACATCGACGGCGATGTTGCGCGGCGTGACAGGCGGAGGAGCGGCTGGGCTGGACACGGTTTACCTCTGAGTTATTGATCATACGCCAGACCGCTTGTTGGGCGTAGGATGTAAGCCATGAGCGATGTGATTGCCGAGTATCAGAGGTGGAAGCAGCAAGGCGGCGACCTGCGCGCCAAGGCCCGCGTGGCGATGGAGTCGCGGTTCCGCGAACTGCTGACCGAGGCCGTGAAAGTGGCCGAAGAGTATCACGCCGATTTCGGCGGACAGCTCAAGCCGCCGGTCATCGTGACGGCCTTCCGGTTCAAGTCCGGGAAGGCGAAGAAGGCGGCCCCGGCGGCGAAGAAGGCCGCCGCTCCGGTTGCGCCAGCGCCGCCGGCCAAGCCGGACCGCAAGGTGACGGCACTCGAGAAAAAGCTGGCCACGGCCAAGAAGAAGCTGGACGCGGCCAAAGCGGCGGGCCGGCCCACGCGGGATCTCGACGATCGCATTTATGAGATTGAGGACGAGTTACGGCTGGCGGTGGACGCCGGCTAGAAAGGGGACGGCGAACCCGCCGCCCCCGCGTTTTCGCTACCAGGTCAGGCGCAACGCCAACTGCACATTGCGCGGATCGTTGGCCTGCGCAGGTGAGACGGATCCGAAAGCAGTTGAGGTGGATGTGGTGTTCGGCCCGCCGAACCAGACACTGTTGGAGAGGTTGAACGACTCCACCCTGATCTGTGCTTTGACCCCCTCGTGAATCGTAAACGTCTTGAACAGGCTGACGTCCGCCTGGGGCGCCCGCATGGTCCGGATGTTCGGAAAAAGGGTGGACAGGGTACGGATCGTGAAAGCCCCCATGATGGAGAAGGCGGGGGGCTGGTCCGCGGAGGCACAGTTTTGCCGGACGCCCGCAGTGGTCAACGTACACGTATTAAACCAGCGATCGCGATTCGGCGTATCGACCTTCGGGTTAACTCCGGTGGAGAAGGTTCCGCCCGGCGCCCCGACCGGCAAACCCGATTGGAATGCCACGATGGCGTTAATCTCCCACCCGCCGAGGACTTGGCGAACCAAGGCGTTGGAGTGCTGCTTGAAGTAGGGCAGGCTCCAGCCTCCGCTGAGGATCAGGCGCTGCGGCGTGTCCTGCGGCGTGAGGACGCGGGCGAGCTGGCCGATCTGGTCTTGCGCATTGAGGTATCCGGTGGCTTCCAGGTTCTTGCTGTAGGTGTAGCTCGCCAGGGCGTGGAAGCCACGGGAGAAGCGCTTCTCGATGCGGATTTGGAGGGAGTCGTACCAGATTTTGCCGATGGTGCGGTTGGCCTCGGTGATGCCCGTAAACTGCGGATAGGGCCGCATCAGTTGAGCGTTGGTGACCGTGGCGCCGTTCAGGCTGGTGCCGGGCAGGAGTCCGGCAAACGGATTCGGCACCGAGCGGTTTAATTCAGTCGCGCCGAGCTTAAATTGCTCCGCCGTAATCTCATTGATGCCCTTCGCCGTGTTCAATGACATGGTGCGGTTGCCAGAGTACGAGGCGTCGATCAGCACGCGCATGGGAAGCTCGTGCTGGATGCCGAGCGAGAACTGGTGGACATAGGGGATGTCGCGGTTGTTGTAGCCGAACGTGTAGCCGCTGCCGGCCAGGGTGGCCAGCCCGGCGCTGCGTCCGGTTGGGACGAGGATGCCGCCCGGATACGGGTTGGACAACTTGTCGGCAGGCCTGATGCCACCGTCGACGGAGCTGACGAACGGCGTGGCCACCGCGAAGCCGACGGTGCCGTTGATGTCAAACGTAGGCAGATAGCTGATGCCGTAGCCGCCGCGGATCACCGTGCTCTTTGACACCTGATAGGCCGCTCCTAAGCGCGGCTGGAAGTTGGTTAAGTCCCGCTGGAACGGGAAGCGGTTCTTGTCGTCCGCGAAGAGCAAACCACCCTTCAACTGCATGCCCGGCACCTTGAGATTGCTGGGAGAGGAGGGATCGAAGCCACTGTTCAAACGGTTGTAGCGGTCAGTCTGCGGCCCTTCGTAATCCCAGCGGATGCCGAGATTCAGGGTGAGCTTGCGGCTGACGCGGAAGTCGTCCTGGAGGAACATCACCCAATAGTCGTTCTTGAGGGCGGGTGCGTTTTGATACGGCGAATTGCCGCTGGAGGGATAGCCCAGCAGCAGGCTGGCGAATGCGTTGCCGGAGGCGGCATCACCGGCCAGCGGGTTACGTTGCGTGAAGCCCTTGTTGAAGCTGAGATTGCCGAACGAGGAAGTCGGATTCTGCTGGTTGTTGAACATCATCCGGTACTCTCCGCCGAACTTCAGCGAGTGCTTGCCCAATGTGCGGCTGAGCGTTTCCGAGAAAGACCAGGTGTCGCTGAGGGTGAACTGGCTGCCGGTGTTGCCGAACGTGGTGTAGTCGGTGTAGGCGATCTGCGGGAAGAACGGCCGTGGAAACTGCTTCGTCAGGCTGGAGGGGAAACCCAGTTGCGTGGAATCGAATCCGTCACCGTAGCGCGCGATGGCGAAATTATGCCGGATGTAGCCGGCGCGGAAGCTGGAGACGAGATTGGGACTGAGCATCGACGTGAGGTCGAAATTGCCGCCCTGGTTGATGCGCCAGTGGGTGTACCAAGGCGAGGCGTCGTGCTGGAAGCCGGCATCGCTGTTCACCTCGTGCCGGTTACCGCGGACATAGCGGCTGAAAAACCGGTGCTTGTCATTGACGACATGGTCGATACGCATGATGTGTTGATCATAGGTATCGGTGCGTGGATTGGGGCTCGAGATGAGGTTAAATTGCCCAAGCGCGTTGCCGGCGGTGGTGGAAGTCGGGATCCAGCTGAGCAGTTTCTGGGCAACAGGGTCGATGCGATTGGCGGGAATGAGACCGCCCGCGAAGGGTTGCCGGGTGTAGGCGCTGCCGGCCGCCACGGTAGTCAGCGGATCGTAGATGGTGATGGGCTGGCCGTTCGACTGGGGCGTGGCGGAGAAATTGCCGGTGCGTTGGGCCGCGGTGGGCACGCTGTAAGTCTGGGGGAATGGGATGGAGGACTTGATGCGCTCCCAGTTGTACATGAAGAAGGTCTTGTTGCGGCCGTCGTAGATCTTCGGAAGCACGAGCGGACCGTCCACCTCAATGCCCGGCTGCGCCCAGCGGAAGGCGCTCTTCGGGATGCCAGCGAGGTTGGACTCAAACGTGTTGGCGTTCAGCTTGTCGTGGCGGAAGTAGTAGTAGGCGGCGCCGTGCAACTTGTTGGTTCCCGACTTCAGCGACACGTTCACCGTACCGCCGCCGGTTCGGCCGTACTGCGCATCGTAGGTATTGGTCTGGACTTTGAATTCCTCCGTGGCGTCGGGCGAGGGTACGAAGCTGAGATTGGAGGGCTGCCCGGTCTCAACGTTGGTATTGGGCACGCCGTCCAGCAGCAGTTCGTTCGTAAATCCGCGGCCGCCGTTGATCTGCATGTTGTCCATGCCGCCGTTGTCGAACGGGCGGTTGGAGCGGCTTGCCTGCGTAGGCGTGTACTGAACACCGGCGGAGATGGCGGCGAGCATGAACGGGTTGCGGCCGAGCAAAGGCAAGTCCTTGACTTTGGCCGAATCGATGACCTGACCCCGGCTGGCTGTGGATGCCTCCACCAATTCGGCCTCACCAGTCACCGTGACCTGCTCCGTCATGGCGCCGACTTCGAGGCGGAAGTCGATCTGGAGGCGGTCTCCAACGCGGACCTCAACCGCGTCGCGCAGGGCGTTCTTGAATCCCTTGGCTGAGGCGGTGACAGTGTAGTCGCCAATTGAGATAAACGGGGCCACATAGATACCGGCTTCGTTGGTCGTCGCCGTGCTGGTCAGGGTGGTTGCAACGTTCACCACCTTGACTGTCGCCCGCGGGATGACGGCACCCTGCTGATCA
>JBBQLF010000195.1:0-7599 GCA_038327695.1 Bryobacterales bacterium | reverse complement strand
CGGTGAACCGGCCGCGTGGGGGAATACGAAACCATCAGACGGCTCGCCAGAACGCGTCCTGGGGCTTCCTACCAGGCCTGTACCTGTGGAAAACTCGCATTTCGGGGCGGTTTTGATTATTTCACACGTTCTGAGCAAGCGCGCGTGCCGAGCTGGCAAGGGTATTCCGTGACGAGTCCTTAGCCGCCCATCTTGCGGATGAACTGGGACGGCAACAGCAAACGAAGACGCTCCTCGGCGATCTCCATCCGGCCCGGGGCCACGCCGCCATACTCCCCGTCGATCTGCAGGTCGATCGGCGTCTCCGGCGCCGCCGAAAATTCCACCGAACGGGCGCGCAGCAGTTGTACGCCGTTCATTCCGTCCAACTGATTCAGGAGCACGCCCGAGAAGTACTTCAGGTAGCGGAGGGAACTCGGGCCCTCAAACAGTACCACCGCGAAGTCGTCGCTGAGCAGGTTGGCGTGGCGGGCGATTTCCAGATCCCCGCCGTAGTTCCTAACCCGGCTGAGCAGGGCGAAGCTTGCCCGGTGGCTGCGGCCATCGACCGTAACGGCAAACTCCGGCAACCGCCTGCCCACCTGCGCGAAACCGCCTTCCCAGTAGCTCAGCTTGCCCCACCGGCGTTTCACCTCCGGCTTGACGAGGCGCACGATGCGGGCGTCCAGCCCCAGGCCCGCCATCAGCAGGAAATAGCGCGGCTCGCGGCCAGGCAGGTGCAAGCGGCCCAGGGCGACATCGCGCGGCTCCAGGCTGGAGAAGCCTGCGGCGGCGCGCAGAAGGTCGCCGCCGATTCCCGTCTCCATAGCCAGCACGTTGGCAGTGCCCGCCGGCAGGATCGCCAGCGGAACGCCCGATCCGGCCATGCCGTTGACCACCTCATTGATGGTGCTGTCGCCGCCGGCGGCCAGGATCAACGTGGCCCCGGCGGCGATGCACGTGCGCGCGATCGGGCCGGCGGTTTCCGGGCCGGTGGTGGGGCGCAACTGAATCGGGCCCAGCATCGGCTCCAGCAGATGTGCCGCTTGCTGGATCAACTTCGGTTGGCGAAAGATCTTCCCGGCGACAGGATTATAGATGAGGAATACTGCGGAGGGATCGGGCACGTAGCTACCATTATAGAGGTGACTATTCAGTTACAGCAGATGGAAGCGCTGCGCACCGTGTTGCGCCGCCACGAACATCTCTACTATGTCCTCGATCAGCCCGAGATCAGCGACGCCGCCTACGACGGCCTGATGCGCCAGTTGCAGGAGTTGGAGCGGGCGCACCCGGAGATCCCCGTGCCCCCGGACTCGCCCACCCAGCGTGTGGGCGGAGCCCCGCGCGAGGGCTTCGTGAAGGTGCGCCACAGCGCACCCATGCTGAGCCTGGACAACGCCCTGAACGACGGCGAGTTGGTGGATTTCGACCGCCGCGTGCGCGAGTTGCTTGGCCAGGAGCCCTATCGGTATGTGGCTGAACTCAAGCTCGATGGGCTTTCGATGGCGGTCCACTACGAGCAGGGGCGCCTGGTGAAGGCCATCACGCGTGGCGACGGCGAGGTGGGCGAAGACGTCACGGAAAACGCCCGGACCATCCGCACGCTGCCGCTGCGCGTAGAGAGCGAGTGGCCGGCATTCGAGGTGCGCGGCGAGGTGTTGATGACCAAGCGCGCCTTTGAGCGGCTGAACCTGGAGCGGGAGGCGGAAGGGGTGCCGCTCTACGCCAACCCTCGGAATTCGGGCGCCGGCTCGCTGCGCGTGCTGGACCCGGGCGTCACCGCCGCGCGGCAGATGGAGTTCTTCGCCTACTTCCTGCTGGTGGACGGCAAGCCTGCGTTGCCGGGGCAGTGGGAGTCCCTGGAGCGATTGAAGGCGATGGGGTTCAAGGTGAATCCGAACATCGACAAGTTCGACTCCGTCGACGCCCTGTTGGCCTACTGCCGCCTGTGGGGTGAGCGGCGGGAGACTCTGCCTTATGAAATTGATGGGGTGGTGGCCAAAGTGGACGCCGTGGAGCAGCAGCAACGGCTCGGTTGGACGGCGAAATTCCCCCGCTGGGCCATCGCCTACAAGTTCACGGCGCGGCAGGCTGAAACCGTCTTGGAAGGCATCGACGTCCAGGTCGGCCGCACCGGCGCTCTCACCCCCGTGGCGCGGCTCCGGCCGGTCAACGTGGGCGGCGTGACGGTCGCCAATGCCACGCTGCACAACGAGGAGGAGATCGCCAGACTGGACTTGGCGATCCGGGACACAGTCGTGGTGGAGCGCAGCGGCGACGTGATTCCGAAGATCGTTGAGGTGACCAATCGTCCTGCGGACCGGATCCCGTTCGTGATGCGAAAAGACTGTCCGGAGTGCGGTTCCGAGGTGGTGCGCCCGGAAGGCGAGGTGGCGACGCGCTGTCTGAACAGCAGTTGCCCGGCGCGGCTGAAGGAGAGCCTGCTTCACTTTGCGGCCCGCTCCGTCATGGACATCGACGGGCTGGGTGAGGCGCTGGTGGACCAACTGGTGGCCAGCGGCGCGGTGAAGAGCATGGCGGACTTCTACCAGTTGACGGTGGAGCAGTTGACCGGCCTCGAGCGCATGGGCCAGAAATCCGCGCGCAAGATCATTGATAATATCGAAGCCACCAAGCGGAAGCCGCTGGCGCGCGTGTTGGCCGGATTGGGCATTCCGTTTGTCGGCGAGCGCACGGCGCAATTGCTGGCCGGCGATCTCGGCTCGCTCGATGCCGTGATCGAGGCCAGCGAGGCGCGTCTGCAGTTAGTGGAGGAGATCGGCCCGAAGGTCTCGCAAAGCATCCAGAAGTTCTTCGCCGAGCCGCACAACCAGGAACTGGTGCGCCGCCTGCGTGCGGCCGGTTTGACACTGGAGAGCGCCGGGCCGCGGCGCGCGCCGGCCGGTCCGTTCGTGGGGATGGCGTTTGTGCTGACGGGCACGCTCCCCAGCCTGGAGCGTGAAGAGGCGAAGGCTATGATTGAGGCGGCGGGAGGCAAAGTGACAGGCTCAGTAAGCAAGAAGACGTCTGTTGTGGTGGCCGGCGCCGAGGCGGGCTCGAAACTCGCAAAGGCACAGGAATTGGGCATTCCGGTGTGGGACCAGGACCAACTGCTGGAACGGATTCGATCGGCGGTTCAGACATGAACGCCTTCCTGGAGCTGCTGAAGGCTTGGGGGCCGGTGGGCGTGATGATTGTCGCCTTCATTGACGGCATCGGCCTGCCGAACCCCGGCGGACCGGACTATTTACTGCTGTTTTTGGCGTGGAAACAGCCCCAAACTGCGTATTTATGCGCGTTTTCGGGCCTGATTGGCGCACTTTTTGGCACGTTTGGGCTGTTTTGGATCGCTCGCAAGGGCGGACGGAGGTATCTGGACGCCAAAGCGCGCGGGCCGCGCGCCATGAGGTTCCGCGCCTGGTTCCGACGCTACGGACTGGTTACCGTCTTCATTCCAGCGCTGGTGCCGGTTGTCCCGCTGCCAATGAAGGTGTTTGTGCTGAGTGCGGGCGCGTTTGGGGTCAATCCGCTGACGTTTCTGGCAGTGGTATTAGCGGGCAAGATCCCGCGGTTCTTCGCGCTCGCCTACGTGGGCACGAAGCTGGGCGGGGAAGACCCCAAGCACTGGTTGAACAGCCATCTGTGGCACTTTGCGGCAGGGGCTGTGGTGTTGGGGGCGTTTCTGTTTTTGTTGGTGAAACTGGCGGACCGGCTGCATGCCGGCCGCGCCGCTGTCCTGGAGGCTCCGAATGACTGAGCAACTAAATCGCCGATCGTTCCTGACCGCGCTACTGGCCGCGCCGCAGATAGCGAGCGTCAATCCCAACGACATCCGCATCACGGGTGTCACCATGGACGAGGAGAGCTATCTCTACCGCACGCCCATTAAGTTCGGCGGCACGGTGGTGGATCGAGTGACGCTGCTGAATGTCCATGTGACGGTGCAGAACCGCGCAGGCAAGACGGCGCAGGGATTCGGTTCGATGCCGCTGGGCAACGTCTGGAGTTTCCCCTCCAAGACGCTCACCTATGAACAGACCCTGGCTGCCATGCAGAGCCTGGCCAAGGAGATCCGGCGGATCACGGCCAGTTGCAGTGAGTTCGGCCATCCGGTGGAGCTGAACCACCTGCTGGAGCCGGAGTGGTTGAAGGCGGCGGGCTCGTCCGTGCCGAAGTTGGCTGCGCTGGTGACAGCCAGTCCGTTCGATGCCGCGGTGCACGACGCCTATGGCAAGTTGAACGGGCGTTCCACCTACCATTGCTACACGCGCGAGTTCCTGCGCGAGGATCTGGGCCGCTATCTGGGCAAGGAGTTTCAGGGCGATCATCTGGAGCGCTATGTTCTGAAAGAGCCCAAGCCGGCCATGCCGCTGTATCATCTGGTGGGCGCCGTGGACCCGATTGTGGAAGCCGATATCACCAAGCGCGTGGGCGACGGTCTGCCGGAAACACTGCCGGAGTGGATCGCCTACAACGGGCTGACCAACATCAAGATCAAGCTGAACGGCGAGAACCTGGATTGGGATCGCGAACGGATTCTGAAGATCGACCGCGTGACGACCGAGGCCATGACCAAACGCAAGACGCCGCGGTGGGTCTACTCGCTGGACTTCAACGAGAAGTGCCCGAACGTGGAGTACCTGATGGGTGTCCTGCGCCACGTGGAGGAGAAGGCACCCGCCGGCTTCCAGCGCATACAATACGTGGAGCAACCGACGTCGCGCGATTTGAAGGGCCATCGCGCCAACGTCATGCATGAGGCGGCCAAACTGCGGCCCGTGGTGATTGACGAATCGCTGACGGACCTGGAGAACCTGATGCTGGCGCGCGAGATGGGCTACACAGGCGCGGCGCTGAAGGCGTGCAAGGGGCAGGCGCAGGCGCTGCTGATGGCGGCGGCGGCGCAGAAGTGGAAGATGTTTCTCTGCGTGCAGGACCTGACGTGCCCGGGCGCGTCGCTGATCCACTCGGCGGGGCTTGCCGCCCATGTGCCGGGCGTGGCGGCGATTGAGGCCAATGCGCGGCAATACGTGCCGGTGGCGAATCAAAGCTGGGTGGCGAAGTTCCCGGGCATCTTCGTCATCAAGGACGGCGCCATGCGGACCAGTGAGCTGAACAGGGCGGGTTTGAGTGCCGTGGCATGAGGAGTTGAAGATGACAAGACAGAATCGCGCCACACGCCGCGGATTTCTAGGGTCACTGGCGGGCGCTGCCGCCGCGCCCACCATCATTCCGGCTTCGGCTTTGGGCCGGGGCGGGACCCCACCCAGTGATCGGGTCACGGTGGGCATCATCGGCAGCGGCCAGCGGGCCGTCTTTGAGGCCCGGCAGTATCCGTCCTTCGACAACACGGTGATCGTCGCGGTCTGCGATGCCCAGGAGAGCCGGCGTCTGAGCGCCAAGGAAGAACTGGAGAAGCAGTACGCGCTGCAACGGCCCGGCGCTCCCAACCGCGGCATTCGCATGTTTGCGGACTTCCACGAACTTCTCGCCCAAAAAGACATCGACGCGGTCTACATAGCTTCGCCCGATCACTGGCACGTCTCCATGCTGATTCCCGCGCTCCAGGCGGGCAAACACGTCCATTGCGAAAAGCCGCTCGGCGTGAGTATCGAACAGGACTTGGCTGCCCTGAAGGCCGTGCGCCGGTACAAACGGGTTTGCCAGTATGGTGCAGAATCGCGCTCCAACGCGGAGATGCAAAAGGGTATCGAACTGGTGGTGAATGGCCGAATCGGACAGGTTCAGAAGATCTACGTTGTCAGTCCTGGATCGGCCACCGGTGGTTCGGCCACCCCGGTTCTCCCGGTGCCGCCGGGGTTTAATTATGATCACTGGCTGGGGCCGGCGCCCAGGAAGCCGTTCTGCGCCGACCGCTGTCTGACGGACGCCCCGAGGGGCATTTTCAACATCTCCGATTACACGCTCGGCAACATCGCGAACTGGGCGGCGCACCCGCTGGATCAAGTGCAGCGTTGGGCCGACGCCACGGGCCGCGCCGAGTTTCCCTTGTCGTACGAAGGGTCCGGCCAGTTCCCCAGCGAAGGGCTTTTCGACACGGCCACTCACTGGAACGTGCGGTGCACCTACCAGGACGGGCTGGTGATGCATTTCATGGACAACAATACCTATCACGGCCTGTCTGACGTGCCCCATCCGGGTGTTTCGTGGGGCAGGGACGCCCAGGGTCTTGACGTGAAGAAGATGCCCAATGGCGCGGTTTTCATCGGCAGCGAGGGCTGGGTGATCGTCTCCTATGGCCGGGTGATTCCTCATCAGCCTTCGCTGATGGACTCGGTCATTGGCCCGAACGAAATCCATCTGCATAACAGCGCGCTAGCCACTATTCCGGAAGGCATGCCGAAGGGGCAGCAGCAGGCAATGACGGCGGGCCACCATCAGGACTGGATTCGCGCCATCGTGACTGGCAGTCCTGTGGCGGTGGATATCGAGAGTGGATTCCGTTCGGACATGATCAGCCAGCTCTCTGAACTCTGCATCCGGACGGGGCAGAGTGTGCGCTGGGATCCGAAGAAGGAGACCATCGTTGGCAATGATGCTGCCCGCAAGATGATCAAGAGGCCGATGCGCGCTCCGTGGGGTGTGGCATGAGAGCGCTGCTGGTCCTGTTCGCGGCAGGCTTGCTGGCGCGAGCCGGCGACGCTCCGTTGTACGTTTTCGACAACGGCGTGGGCAGGGGCACGCTGTCCCTCGATGAGCAGGCCGAACTGGCGAAGAAGACAGGCTACGCCGGCATTTTCTACTCCGGCACGCAGAACATCGGCGAACTGCTGGCCGCGCACAAGGCCCGCGGTCTGAAAGTCCTGGGAATCTATACGGGCATGAACCTGTCGGATCCCAAACCCGGCTACGATCCGGCATTGCCGGAAGCGATCCGCCAGTTGAAGGGAACCGGCGCGCTGATTACGTTTACGGTGAACGGCAAGGCGCAGGGCGGTGACGATCTGGCGGTCCCGGTCATCGGTGAGGTGGCGGACATGGCTGCGCAAGCGGGCCTGCAGGTGGCGTTGTATCCCCATTACGGCTTCCACGTCGCCAAGATTGAGGATGCGCTTCGCGTGCGGGGCAAGGTGGGCCGGCCCAATCTGGGGATTGTTTTCAACCTCTGCCACTGGCTCCGCGAGGGCGAGGAGGCGAACATGGCTGCACGCCTCAAGGAGGCCGTGCCGCACATGATGATGGTGAGCATCAACGGGGCCGATCATGAGGGTGACTGGGATCGGCTGATCCAAACGCTGGATCGGGGCGCTTTCGACGTGAAGCGGTTCCTGTCGGCGCTGCGCCGGCTGGGCTACCGCGGACCGATGGGCCTTCAGTGCTACAACGTCAAAGGCGACCGGGAAGAGAACCTGGTGCGATCGATGAAAGCGTGGGGCACGCTTGCGAAGTGAAAGGACGTTCTTTCGCTTAGCGCCCGTCAGAAAATGTCCATTCCAACCGCTCGCTGACGGGCGGCTCAGAACCCGATTCCGCGGCCCACGCGCGTTGGCAAGCGCGCGTGCCGAAGCCCGCGGGCGTCAGCAAGCGGGCGTGCCGAGCCTCGCGCACGTCAGCAAGCGGAGCCCCGCGCGCGTGAGCAAGCCGGCGTGCCGAGCC
>JBBQLF010000194.1:0-7608 GCA_038327695.1 Bryobacterales bacterium | reverse complement strand
CCAAGGCCACGGGCACGCCGCAAGAAGTGATGGACGTGTTCAGAAAGGTCCTCGACGACGTCGAAGTCCGCTTTGCCGAATTCTACCAAACGGACATTCGGCCATCCATGTAGGTGTTGGCCGTCACGCACTCAATTGAGGCAGCAGACCCAGGTGCCGTTCTCGCTACGCCTCCTAGTCACGTGGCGTCCGCAGTTCCTCCTCAGCGTGAGTCAGCCTGGCCGAGTTTAGGGCTAACCCGGCACCGCTAGCTCAATCGCCGATGCGGCGCAATCGCACCGCTTCCAATTCCATCGCCGGCTGGCCCGCCTTGTTTTCGGGCTGCACCAGGAGCAGATGGTTGCCAGCCTCGAGTTCCATGTCGGAAACCGGCAGCCTCCTGCTGGCGCCACCCGTGGGCTCCACGGTCCCTTTGACGATCCCCATTGTCGGACCCTTCATCGTGACCGTAAACAGAACGCCCTTGCTCGCCTCGCTGGCCGTGTAGACTATCTCCACCTTGTAGCGCCCGTCTCGAGGCACGAAGACCTTCCACGCTGGCACATCAATCGCCCGCGTCCAGTGCGAGAGATACACCCGGCCCGCCCGATTGTCCTTGCGCACCACCATGCCTGGCCGTGTCTGAAACTCGCAGGCCTCGGCCGGAGCGATGATCCAGCCGTCCTCGCCGGGGCCGATGACATAGGGCTGAACAATCGGAGCGCCTTTGAGCGTCAGCCTGATCACACTGGCTGCGCCGTGCGGAGCGGACGCCGGCAGTTCGATCGTTGCCCCGGACTTCGTGAGTTTCGTATCACTGCCCAGCAGTTGGGCCGAGACGATTTCATTCTGCAATCCGGGTACTGTCCACTTACCGTTGGCCGGCCACTGAAACAGATGAAGGTACAGAGTATTGCCCTTCGCGGTGGCGCGGCCAAAGAGGGGCATACGGTCATACGGGCTCGGCGACGCATCGAAGATCGCCTCGCCGTTCACGCGCAGCCACTGCCCAATCCCCTCCAGCGCGCGTACCCCGTCATCCGCGTTGGGTGGCAGGCTCAGCAGCAAATTCCCGCCCTTGCTGTTGACTTCGATGAGGAGACGGATCAGTTCCCGCGCGGTCCCGCCGCCGCTGTCGTCCGTCATCGCGAAGTTCGCTTCCCAACGCCCGTCCACGCCCTTGTTTGCCGGAAGTGGACCCGGCGGAACCCACTGCCCCAGCGTGGAGTACTCGGACCGCCTGAGGAGCCTCAGCCGGTAATTCCCCGTCAACTCGGCCAGTGCCGTGTTTGGTGTCTCCGCGACGACGTATCTGGCGCCGGAAGCAGCAATGCGTGGCATCCACACTCGCGGATCCACGCCCGCGGGTAGTGCGACGCCAAACCCGGCGTGCGAAAACCACTCTGGCGTCGCGGCGAGGGCGCCGCAGACCGAGGCGAGGGTAAGGATCGAGGAAAAAAACACTCTCATAAACCGCCAAAAGGGCCCGGACTTTCGTCCGAGCCCTCATGGATCGTCGTGTACTTACTGCTTTGGCGCTGTGATGTCCACGTCGCGCAGGAAGCTCGTCCACTCTTCCATCCAGTTCTCTGCACCGAAGGCGCCGCAGAAGTTCACCCACTGGTCGAAGAACCCGTCATCCGGGGGAGCGTTCCAGCGCGGGCTCAACGCCGCCGAACCCAGCATCGGACGGAAGTCCGGATCGCTGTATTCCAGGTGCCGTGTCAGCATCGGATCGGCCGCCACGAACTTGTTGGCCGGATCGGCGGCGTAAGCCTGAGCTCCGCCACCCGCCGGGTTCTGTGTCACCTGCGCGTCCACCGTGTTGGGCAGTTCGGGCTTCAGCCGGTTGTTGTTCCACATCAGGATGCCGTTCATCGACAGACGGCCCTCGGTCAGTTCGAGCTGGGTCTGCGCGTCGCGGACGTTGATCGCCGGATAGCCGAAGTTGGTCAGGATGACGTTGTTGATGGAACCACGCGTACCGCGGCGCACGTAGATGCCCGGGGCGCCGTCGCCCGTGGTCTCGTCCTGTGCCGCCACGCCTGGCCCGATGAAAGTCATGTTCCAGACTTTCGGATCAGAGAACGGAAGGCCGGTCGCGCCGAATTCGCTGTTGTCGGCCTCAATCCCGCGATTGCCTAGGCCGGTGCCGGGGTGCTGAATGCCCACCAGGTACTGCACACGGCCGCGCCAGCCCAGTTGCCAGTCGGCGTAGTCGTCAGCGCCATAGCTGCCCACGGCGTACTTCAGATCGGCCGTGCCGCCGAACCACTCAAACGTGTCGTCCTTGCCGTAATGGGCCTGGAGGTGGTGAGCCACCGTCTTGCTGCCGCAGGCGCCCCACGTGAACGAGTTGACTTCGTTGTTGACCGTGAACACCGATCCGCCGTACTCCACCCGCACATAGGCGAGCGTGCCGCAGTCGTGCGTGTCATCGGTGCCGCCGTACTGGAGGTACGGACGGTTGTCCAGACCTTCGATGAACGCCGTGCCGCCGGCCACGTTGATCTTCGCCTTGCCGAGCATCACAAGCCCGCCCCAGTCTTCCCGGCTCCGCGCACCGAACGGCTGCGAGCTGGTCATGATGATCGGGCGCGACCGCGTGCCTTGCGCGTTGATCTTGGCGCTGGTGGTGATGATCAGCGCCGTGGGATCGTCGGTCCTGGGCTGGCCCAGAACGATGGTGCCCGGCTGAATGGTCAGCGTGCCGTTCTCCACTCGCGTCAGGCTGTTGATCTTGTACGACTTTGTGTTCACCCACGCCGTGTCGCCGCTGATGACGCCGCCGATGTTCACGAACTCGTCCACAACGCCGATCTTGAAATAGGCCGCCTTCAACACGCGCGAGCCCGTATAGTCGCGCAATTCAACGGTCAGGGTATGCATGCCCAATTCGTTGGCGACGCTCATCGGGCTGCCGATCAGCCAGCCGCCGTCGCCGATGGCGACAGTTCGGGTCTGGTCGGCTACGCGGACCGGTTGGAAGCCCTGCTCAAACGTGTTGCCGTAAATGTCGATTGCCGCCTCGCTGGTCTTGTTCGCCGCGAAGTAGGTCTTCTTGCCCGTCTGATTGTTCTGCCGGAAGGCAACCAGCGTATAGGGATACGGATCGTTGGTCTTCACGGTCATCCGCAGTGTCAGTTGTTCTCCGGGCTGGTAGACATACTTGTCCGCCCAGATGTACATCGTCACATTCGTGTGGTCCCCGTCGGCGGCGGAGCGGCCGGCGGTAACCACCTGACGCGCTGCCGCACTCCCGTCGATGCGTTGGAAACCGTCGAGGCTCCCCGCTTGCAGCGTGGCAGTCGCAACTGCCAACGCAACTAATGTCTGTTCCCACATAAGAGTAGTCAAACTTCCTTTCGAGACAGGTTTTAAAAGAATGAATAGGTGAGGCCTAGCGAATAGGTCCGGCCCATTTGGTACCGGCGGGTCGGCAGACTCGCCTGAGTCCAGCGATACGTGTTGTCGGCCAGGTTTTCCGCGTTGAAACGCAGTGTCGTCTTGCCGGTTTCCGTGAACGAGTACTGGTAGACGAAATCGAGAAAGAGATTGCCTTCCTGGTAAATGTCCGGCAGACCGTTCGACCCAACCTCGGACAGCCTACGAGCTACGCTGTTGACGTAGAAGCGCGCCTGGGAGCGAGCCTTCGGTTTGGTCCATTCCGTGATGATGTTGTAGATGTAGCGGGATTGCCCCGCCAGTGGCCGGCTCAGAGAAGTGAGTACGCCCTGGTCCTCCGGGCGGATGGTCACATTGGAGTCCACGAACGTGAAGTTCGCCTGAACGCTGAACTCCCTCAGCTTTTTCGAGAGTTGGCTCAACCCCTGACGCATCTCCACTTCGAAGCCTCGATTGACGGCGCCCTTCGCATTGATAAACGAAGACCGAAGGTCGGTGGTGGGCTGGATGGTTGACTCGATCGGGTCCGTGAAGCTCTTCGTGAAAAAGCTGGCGGCCAGAAGCTGATTGCCCCCCATGAACCATTCCCAGCGACCGTCGTAGTTGTCGATTTTCGCCCGGAGAAGATTCGGGTTACCGGCCACATTGAAGCCGCCTTGCACGTTTGTGAACTCGAACGGCGAAAGTTCCCGGAAGTCCGGACGGGAGACGGTCTGACTAAAGCTGAATCGCAGGTTCTGCCGGGGAGTCAGGGCGTAGATGACATTGGCGGAGGGCAGAGGGTCGCGATTCACCAAACTCGCGACAAAAGGTGTACTCGGCCGGAACGGGTCCTTGGTGACAACTTGAATATCGGCATCCTCAACCCGCAGACCGCCGACGAAGCGCCATCTGGGCCCTATGCCGAGATCCACCATCGCATAGCCGCCATAGATGTTCATTGTGGCCGTGTACTTGTCGGTCCCTCTCGTCTCTTCGCGCAGTTCGAAGGCTCCGGGGCGTAGATTAGCCGGGCCGAAGAGCGCATTGGAATTCAGGTAGACGTTGACCTGGCTGGGGTCCTGCAACTGGAAACGCAACCGCCTGGCGTCGAAATCGCGATCCCGCAGCGTGGCGCGGAATCCCACGGACCAGGCACCGGTAAGCTTGCCCTTAAAAAACGGCTGGCTGATCTCGGCTTGCGGTTCGTAGATGTGGTCAGTGAAGGAGTTGGAGAACCGCTGGCCCGAATTGCCCAGGTTGAGATACGCCCAACGCCCGTCGTCCTGTTTGGCACGCAGCACTTCGCGTAAGTCGGGCTCATTCCGGCTGGACGTGGAGTAAGTGAACTGCCACTTCGTGAGCAGATTGTTCCACTTCGGCAGGGCATGGTCGCCTTCCAGTCCGGTGGAGATCAGGCTCCGCTCCACCCACCGAATTCGCTCCGATGCAATCTGACCGCCCTGGTTGTTGTCTTCACCCGAAAACTCCCTGGCTTCCTTGTCGCTGTCGTGGGTCAGCGTGTTGCGCAGGAGGATCTTGTGATTGGGATTGATTCGATAGGCCAGGTTCACGACCGCGCCCAGGCGCATCAGTTCGTCATACTGACGGAAATCGTTGTAGTTGCTGTAGGGCGCAATCGTGCCGCCCAGCCCGAGTCTCCGGTAGTAGGTGTGCTGCTCTTGCTGGTACTGCGGCTTGTTCGTGAAGGTGACTGCGCCCACCACTCCGAACTTCCCGAATGTGCCGCCGCCCACCATGGTGTAACTCTGGGACGGCCGCATGGACTGAACCGGCTTCGACTCCCAATTGTTCGAGAACGCTTTGGCGTAGTCGGCCAGTTGCTGTCGGCTGTCGAGGCCGATCTGAACGCGGCGGTTGGATGGGATCGCGGCCGGCACGCTCCGCGATCCGTCGCCAAATCCGAAGAAGTCGGCGCTGCCGCCCTGATAGCTCAAAAATTTCTCCATCGTGGTGCGATCGTTAAATCCAAACGTCGTGCTCATCTGGAACATCTTCTGAGTCGGGAATTCGATCGTAGACATCTGCACCAGGCCGCCGGCAAACTCGCCTGGCAGGTCGGGGGTGTAAGTCTTGATGACTTTGATGTTGTCCATCATCGCCGCGGGAAACAGATCTAGCGGCACCACCCGGCGCTCCGCTTCCGTGGTCGGCACCATCGCGTGATTCAGCATCGTGGCGGAGTACCGCTCGCCGAGTCCCCGCACGTAGACATAGCCGCCTTCGACGACAGAGACGCCCGTGACCTTTTGCAGAGCGCCCGCCGCGTCGCTCGCGGTGGACTTCTTCATCTCCTCGTGGGAAATGGAGTCGCTGACTTGGGCAGCGAGTTTTCGCTCCGTTAGCATGGCCGCCGCAGTAGCGGTGACGGCACTGATGCTCTCTGACACTTCCACCACGGTCGAGGATCCCTTTGAGGCGAGCACGGTGGAGGCGTCTGTGGTCTCACCGGCTTTCACTTCGACGCCGGTGACCTCGGCCTCCATGTAGTTGTCGCTCGTGAACTTGAGACTGTATTTCCCTGGGCTCAGCTGAATGCGAAATGTGCCGTCGCCGCCACTCACCTGGTCGTCGCCCGTCTGACCGTTTACGAATACCCTCACCCCGGCTACCGGCCGGGAAGTTTGAGAATCATAAGCGGTTCCAGCTAGTGTCCCTTTGCTGGATTGACCGAATGTTGCGATGCTGGCGGACGCGAGGAGGCAGTACTTTAAGAAACGATTCATTCAGATTGGGTCAAACTCCTGCAAAATTGGTACGTCTGGGGAGATCAGTACAAGGATAGGCGCGCAAAGTGTCGAAATGATGTATGCGAACTTTCAGTCAGGTAAAAATTCAGTTGACGGCCTTGCTTGCACTAGGTGAAAGCTCGGGACGGACTTCGGACCCGGCGTTAACGTACCAAGCTGAGGGCAGTTCCGGTCTTTCGCTAGGCTCTGGCAGAATCCCCAGCCCTTTCGTTGAAGCAATAGCCAAATCCGCGCACGCACCGGATAATGACGGGATTTGTTGGATCTGGCTCGATCTTCTTCCGCAACCGGAGGATGAACGCGTCCACGAGACGGTCGGTCAGGACTTGATCATGCCCCCAGACCTCGTACAGCAACTGCTTCCGTGTGAACACAACCCCTGGCCTAGCTACAAGGCATTGCAACAGACGAAGCTCCGTCGCGGTGAGTGAGTGCGCGGATCCGTTTGAGATCACCTGGCTTCTCAATGGATCTAACGTCACCTCACCGCACTTTAACTCGCGAACGGATTGGGCCCGTTGGCGGATCTGCCGCCTGACGAGAGCAATCAAGTCGCGCACGAAGAACGGCTTGACGATGCAATCACCCTTGCCACGTTGCAGGCCCGCGCTGCACTCCGCCTCCGAGGCCGGTTCGGTCAGACAGACAACCGGAACCTGCGCCAACCTGGAATGTGTTTGGAGGCCGGTGAAGAAAGCGAGTTCTTTCGAGTTTGGCAGCGTGGTGTCGTAAAGAATCAGGTCCGGTGTCTCGATCTGGAAAAGATCCATCGCGGATAGGCCACATCGGGCACCGGCCACCTGGAACCCCTCTTGTTCTAGGTTGCGCTTGAGAAGGGCGAACAGATCCGAATTGTCTTCGATCAATAGGACTTTTTGCAACCTAGTGGGCCCACGCTTTTACTCTTGAATAGCGCGCTTAACATTACAACGGCATGAGTAAAGAGTGAATATACACTGACAGTTGATGCGGTCAGGTAAGGCCCCCCCATTGGGGCGGCAACTGGATCAGATGGCAAAACGCCCGACATCAAAGTGGCGCGAGGGCTGAAGTTCGAGGCCGGCACCATTCTGGTGATGGACCGTGGCTATGAAGACCACCGCTGGTGGGAAAGGCTGACCCTGGATGGCATGTTCTTTGTCACCCGGCTCAAGGACAGCACCGTTTACGGACTGGCCGATAGACGCCCGAAACCAGCTGACCCCATCCTGCGTGACGAAGTCATCGAGTTGAACCAGAACCTCGGCGCTCACGAGAAATGACCCACCTCTGCTCATTTAGAGTTGCCCACGCCGAAAACAGGTTCTGCCACGTGGCGTGGTGCGGGGCTGGAGACATCATCCGCGCCGCTGGCGCGTAAGTCTCTTGTTTCCTGTAACCAGTTTGTGTGGCATTATCATCCGCGGCGAATGCCGCGTGGCGCGGCCAGCCGAAACGCCCTGTGGGGCAGCGGCCTGAGTGGGTCAGTTTGGGC
>JBBQLF010000193.1:0-7615 GCA_038327695.1 Bryobacterales bacterium | reverse complement strand
CACGGACTTCCGCCTCCACATCATGGATCAGTGCGGCAAGTGCCACACCGAGATCACCGAGCGCTATTTCGAGACCTATCACGGCAAAGTGTCACGCCTCGGTTACCTCAAGACCGCCAAGTGCTATGACTGCCATGGCGCCCACGAAACCCGGCGCGTCGCCGACCCGAAATCCACCCTCAGCCGCGACAACATCATCAAGACATGCGCCAAGTGCCACCCCGGCTCCAACCGCCGCTTCGCCGGCTACCTCACGCACGCCACCCACCACGACCCCGACAAATACCCGCTCCTGTTCTGGACGTTCTGGGGCATGACCAGCCTGCTGCTCGGCACTCTCTTCATCGCCGGCGCCCACACCCTCGCCTGGCTGCCGCGCTCGCTCCAGTACCGCCGCCAGTTGGAGGCCGCCCATGCCCTGGAGGGTAACGTCCACGTCCGGCGCTTCAACCCGCTCCAGCGGAATCTCCACCTCACCGTCATCACCAGCTTCTTCGGCCTGGCCATTACCGGCATGATGCTGAAGTTCTCCTACGCCACCTGGGCCCAGTTTGTGGCCCGTCTTCTCGGAGGTTTCGAGGCCGCCGGCGTCATCCACCGCGCCTGTGCCATTGCCACCTTCGGCTACTTCGGCTTCCACATTGCGGACCTCGTCCGCAAAAAACGCTCCTCCGGCAAATCCTGGCTCGAATTCACCACCGGCCCGGAAAGCATGATGTTCAGCCGCCGCGACCTGGATGAGTTCATCGGCTCAGTCAAATGGTTCATTGGCAAGGGACCCCGTCCCGAATACGGCCGCTGGACGTATTGGGAAAAATTCGACTACTTCGCCGTCTTCTGGGGTGTCGGCGTCATCGGCTTCACCGGCCTGCTTCTCTGGTTCCCCACGTTCTTCACCCTTCTGATGCCAGGTTGGATGCTCAACGTAGCTACCACCATCCACAGCGACGAAGCCCTGCTCGCCGTCGGCTTCATCTTCACGGTCCACTTCTTTAACACTCATTTCCGCCCCGAGAAGTTCCCCATCGACACCGTCATCTTCACGGGCGGCATGCCGCTGGAGGAATTCAAACGCGATCGTCCCCGGGAGTATCAGGAGTTGGTCGACAGCGGCCGCCTGGACAGCCTGTTGATGGACGCGCCCATCCCGGTGGTGCAGAAGTTCTGGCGCAGGTTCGGCTTCACTGCGCTCACCATCGGCCTGCTCCTGATCGCGCTCATTATCTACGCCGAAATTGTCGCCTATCGCTAGGCGGCTCAGTTTGGCCCCGGTTGTTGCCGGTGGCTTGAATCCACTCCGAAACCTCCTGCGAAGGCAGCCAAAAAGGAGCGCCGTTCCATGGTCACGCATCTGTCGTTTGCATTCATTCTGGGACTGGCGTTACTGGCCACTCCCGCGCTTTCGCTTCACGCCCAGGAGACGCGCACCAGTTCGGGCGACCGCCTGGAAGGAACGGTCCAGAAGGTGGATCGCGGCGCGTCCGTCATCGTAGTCACCTACGGAAACGTCACGCGGCAGGTCATCTACGATCAATCCACACGATTCACCGTACTGAACCAACCCGGCTCGCTCGATGCCGTCAAACCCGGCCGTCCGGTCATCTGCCGGGGCAAATTTGACGGCACCAATCGCCTGGTTGCGTTCCGCGTGGACGTCCAGGAAAAGGACAAGTAGCGTCCTCCGCCGGCGCGTGCGTCCGTTGTCGAACGCGCAGTCGACGTCTGTGGCGCCCCTCATGCATCGGGAGTGTTCCTCTATGGGATAACAGAGAAACGCCCGCGGCGGGGTGCGCGACTCAGCAGTGGAAGCTACGCTGCCCGCCGGCGCTCCGAGTAGTCTTCAAACCAGCCGTAGAGATTACAGCATCGCAAGGCGACGATGATTTTGCGGGGCAATCAGAGGGAGGGCCGTTGAGCAGCGGAGAGTCAGGCATCCAATGCGGTCACGACCCTAAGACAAAGCATCAGGACCGAAGCGATGCCGAACCGGCCGGAATCGGGATGATGCATAGTCTCCAAGGCACACGATATGCTTCCGCCATGGCGTTGATCGGGGCCTGGGAAGCGGCCGCCCACGCGACGCGCCATTCGGATTAGCATTGGATTTCCGGGCCGTCGTGCCAGAGACGGCTGGAGCACGTTCGGAGGACTCATGAGACTCTGCGCCCTTTTCCTCTGCGCCGCCATCCCGCTCGCGGCCGCAGACCTGTTTCGCGACGACTTCTCCCGCTACCCGCCGGGCTGGCTGAGTTCTCCGGTAGGACTACTCAACGCCGCGATTCAGGAGTATCACTATCTGCCCCACCGCGGCGTGCCGCTCGGGCCATGGGAGAACGTGATCTGTCACCTGGACGCCTGGGTTGCTGGAGATGAGGACGGCAAACCCTATCTCGAGCAGCACCTCGCGCCCGCCGGCACGAATCAATTCACCAACCCCCTCTTCATGACCGGCGACCCGGAATGGAGCGACTACACGGTGGAGATCAAGGTGAAGCCGCTTTCCACCGCCGATTTCGCCGGCGTGGTTTTCCGCTATCGAACCAACCGCCATTACTATTTGTTTGCGCTCACTGGCGGCGACAAGGCGCGGTTGACCATCCGCCAGCCGATGGACAACGTCTTGCGAGTCCCGGTTTGGAAGGAGTTGGCCTCCGCGCCGTTCCGCTACGACACAACCCACTACTACACGCTTCGGGTCGAAAACGACGGCCCTCGCATGCGCGCCTACGTGGACGGCAAACTCCTTTTGGAAGCGAGTGACAACGAGCTCACCAAGGGCAAGGCCGGATTGTCAGCCACCATACCGGCCCGATTCCAGGACTTCCGCGCTGAGGTTTCCAGCCCAGTGAAGGCGGCCATCGAACAACGGGTTCGCACACGCGAGGCCGAACTGGCCCGGCTGCGGGACGCCAATCCACGCCCGAAGCTCTGGAAGAAGTTCGACACGCCGGGCTTCGGCGCCGGCCGCAACGTCCGTTTCGGCGACCTCGACGGGGACGGCCATCTCGACATGCTGATCGCGCAGAACATCCCGCGCGTCCGGGGCGACGCTTTCGATGCCATTAGCTGCCTGACGGCGGTCAATCTCGACGGCAAGGTGCTCTGGCAGGCCGGGCGCCCCGACCCGCGCAATGGCCTGCTCACCAACGACACGCCGTTCCAAATCCACGATATCGATGGCGATGGACGAAACGAAGTAGTTCTGATCAGAGACTTCCAGTTGCAGGTGCTGGAAGGCGCGACTGGCAAGGTCCGCAAAGCGGTACCAATGCCCACCGCGCCTGACAACAAGGAACGGCCGTACAATCTGGTCAGCGGCGATTGCCTCGCGTTCGTCAACGTTTCGGGCGGCAAAGGGCGGCGGGAAATCCTGTTCAAAGACCGCTACCACAGCTTCTGGGTCTACGACCGCAATCTGAAGCCCCTCTGGCAGGGCACGGGTCTGACCGGCCATTTTCCCTACCCGGTGGACCTCGACGGTAGCGGCCGCGATCATATCGCGATCGGCTACGCCCTTTGGAGCCCCGAAGGGAAGCTGCGCTGGTCGCAGGATGCCCTCCTGCGCGACCACGCCGATGGTATCGCCGCCGGCAGGTTCGGGCCCGATCCCAAAGCGCCACCCCGCGTCTACGCGAGTGGCAGCGACGAAGGCTTCATCCTCTTCGACGTTCAGGGCAACGTGCTGAAGCACCTGCGGGTGGGGCACAACCAGAGCCCCAGCGTTGCCAAGTACCGGCCGGATGTGGCCGGCCTGCAGTACATCTCGGTGAACTTCTGGCGCAATCCGGGCATTGTCACTCTGTTCGACTGGGACGGCAATATCCTGGCCCAGGACGAGCCCATTCACAGCGGCTCGCCGATGTTGCCGGTCAACTGGCGCGGAGACGGGCAGGAGTTCTGTTTCCTCTCCGCCAACGTGAAAGAGGGTGGGCTCATCGATGGCCATCTGCGCCGCGTCGTGATGTTCCCGGACGACGGCCATCCCGACCTGGCCGCCAACGTCTTGGACCTGACCGGCGATGCCCGCGACGAGATCGTCGTGTGGGACCAGAACCGCGTCTGGATCTACACGCAGGACAGACCGTTTTCCGGCAAACGCATCTATGCGCCGGAGCGCTCGCCGGACTACAACGAATCGAACTACCGCGTTACGGTTTCGCTGCCGGCGTGGAAGGAAGTGAAATAGGCGGACCAATCGGCGTCCGTTCGCTAGACCCGGCCTATCTACTGTTGGTCCGGTGACCGCTGGGACGTGCTCTCATCCTCTTCCCGTTCTGGCCCAAACTGTGGTGGCCCCAAGAACTGGACACGAAGCAGGCTGGTTCTTAGCGCTGGTGCGGCATTGAAAGTAACTCTGTCCGCAGGAAATCGACAGGACCCCTGTTTCATGCGGCTCTCCGCCGGTCACGAATTCGGTCTTCGTGACGGCCAGGCGCTGAGCCTTCAGTAGCAGGTAGCACAGTGGCTTACCCTTCGATTTATGCGCTCCGCATCGGGAGTGGCTCACGCAATTCCGCCTCGCCGCCATGCCGGGTGCCAACTTCAGCAGGTACGAGTTCACCGGCGAGGTCCTGCTGGTGCAGGTGCGGAGGCTGGATCGAGTGGCCGGCGACATCCAGATCGTGGCGCGCCGTGTCTCGAACACCATTCGCGATCTGCGGCCCCTGCCTAACCCTGTCGGCGAACGCGGGGTGGCGGTCTACCTCAGTCTCGCGAACCAGCCGCATCGCGAGCGTTTCGGCGCCGCCATGAGGGCCGAGAACACTCCCGAGGACCCGCTGCCGGACAGTTCCATCTTGCCGGTGCAACCCTGTGCGGAGCAGGAACTGACCGTCCATCCGGCCCGGCCCACGTTCACCAGCCGGCGAGGCAAGGCGATCCGGCACGGGGCAGCTACCTGCCCGAAGACGCTCCGCGTCCTCAACCACCTGCGCGGAGTGCTGCTGGATTCGCCCTACACCGAGGCTGACGCGCGCCACATCGCCGCCGCCCTCCGCAACCTCCACCGCGCCTGAGCCGCGATCTCAGGCCGGCACGGACGGCAGGCCGGCCAGCGCCATTGCCAGTTCGGATTCGTCGTAGGAAACATCGGTCAGCTTTCCGGCGAAGTAGTCCATGTAGGCCTGCATGTCGAAATGGCCGTGGCCGCAGAGGTTGAAGAGAATCGTCTCACTCTTGCCCTCCGCCTTGCAGCGCAGAGCTTCGTCGATGGCGCCGCGCACGGCGTGGTTGGCCTCCGGCGCAGGGAGAATCCCCTCGGAGCGGGCAAACAGCACGCCTGCTTCGAAGCAGCCGAGTTGGGCCACGGCCTTGGCTTCGATCAGGCCCAGCTGGGCGCAGTGGCTCACCAGCGGGGCCATGCCGTGATACCGCAGGCCGCCGGCGTGGAAGCCCGGAGGCGTAAACGTGCTGCCCAGCGTGTGCATCTTGGTCAGCGGCGTCAGGTGGGCCGTGTCGCCGAAATCGTAGGCATAGCTCCCCTTGGTGAGCGAGGGACACGCCGCCGGCTCGATCGCCACGATGCGCGCCTTCCGGCCGCCACGCAGGCCGAGGCCAATGAACGGGAACGCGATGCCGGCGAAGTTGGAACCGCCGCCGGTGCAGCCGACGATTACGTCCGGGAAGTCACCCGCCATCTCAAGCTGCAGCAACGCCTCCTGGCCGATCACGGTCTGGTGGAGCAGCACGTGGTTCAGCACGCTGCCCAGCGCGTACTTGGTGTCATCGCGCTGCACAGCCTTCTCGACGGCTTCGCTGATGGCAATGCCGAGACTGCCCGGATGATCCGGACGCTGGGCCAGAATGGCGCGGCCCGAGGCGGTCTCCTCCGAAGGCGAGGCCACGCAGCGTGCGCCGAACGTCTCCATCAACGCCCGCCGGTAGGGTTTCTGATTGTAGGACACGCGCACCATGAAGATCTCAATCTCCAGGCCGAAGAAGGCGCCGGAAAGCGCCAGCGACGAGCCCCACTGCCCTGCCCCGGTCTCAGTCACAATGCGCTTCACGCCGGCTTCCTTGTTGTAGAAAGCCTGCGCGACCGCCGTGTTCGGTTTGTGTGAGCCGGCCGGGCTGACGCCTTCGTACTTGTAGTAGATTTTGGCCGGCGTGTCCAACTCCTTTTCCAGGCGCCGCGCCCGGTACAGCGGGCTGGGGCGCCACTGCCGGTAGATGTCGCGCACGGGCTCCGGAATTTCGATCTCGCGCTCGCTCGACACTTCCTGGAGGATCAGGCTCATCGGGAACAGCGGCGCCAGGTCATCGGGGCCGACCGGCTGCAGCGTGCCGGGGTGCAGTACGGCCGGTGGAGGCGTCGGGAGATCGGCGACGAGGTTGTACCAGTGCTTGGGGAGATGGGTCTCGTCGAGTACGTATTTGATGGTGTCTGCCATATGGCTCCTTGAAAAAAGGGGGAAACCGTGAGTGTATCAGGCCCGGGAGGGCATAGAATAGTGGCGAGGATTTCCGGCTATGCGATCCGTTCTACTGCTGGCTCTACTTTCCTGTTCCACTCTCATGGCGCAAGCGCCTCCGAAGATCAAGACGCTGCTGATCACCGGCGGAGCCATCGGCGGCCACGATTGGAAAACCGTCTCGCCGCTGCTGAAGAAAGCCCTGGAAGAAACCGGCCGTTTCGACGTGCGCGTGACGGAGGAGTTTCGCGGCGCCGGCCCGGAGACGCTGGAGGGCTACGATCTGGTCGTGGTGAACTACTACGACGGCCGGCGCAAAGAGCTGTGGTGGGGCGATCGCGCGCAGAATGCACTGGCGGAGTTCGTCAAGTCCGGCAAAGGCCTGGTGGTCTATCACTTCTCTACTGCCGCTTTCGACGGATGGGCCGAATGGGAGAAACTCAGCGGAGGCAACTGGCGTCCGAACAACGGGCACCACTCGGCAGCACACAACTTCAGCGTGGACGTCAAGGACACTGATCACCCCATCACCAAGGGGCTTCAGAAGAAGTTCCGGCAACCGGCCGACGAGCTCTACGCCAATCTGAAGTGGCAGCCGGAAGGGACCTATCACTTGCTGGCCACCGCCTGGGACGAGCATAAGCTCTATGACGGCAAGGCCAAGCAACCCACGCCCGGCGAGGGGCTGCATCAGCCGATGCTCTGGACGTTGGATTACGGCAAGGGCCGCGTCTTCGCCAATGCCTTGGGCCACGATGGGCCGGCCGTGAAAACCCCGGCGTTTGTGGTCACATTCACACGCGGAGCCGAGTGGGCGGCAACGGGCGCCGTGACGTTGCCAATTCCCTGGGAGTTGGCCGAAGGCGGCAAACGGCCGGACGATCAGCCCCGCGCCGTCACTCCGGGCCTGGGCACGGCGGCGCCGTCCGACGCTGTGGTGCTGTTCAACGGCAAGGACATGACCGGCTGGCTGAAGAAGAGTGGTGAGCCTTCGGGCTGCGTGGCGGCCAACGGCGAGATGGCGTGCCGCACGGGCGCGGGCGATGCCTATACGTCGGCGAAGTTCCGCGGTGCGCAGATTCACCTGGAGTACTTCATCCCAGCCATGCCCCAGCAGAAAGGCCAGTTGAAAGGCAACAGTGGCATTTACCTGCCAGGCATGACGGAACTCCAGGTGCTCGATGGGCATCAGAACCCAACCTACC
>JBBQLF010000192.1:0-7677 GCA_038327695.1 Bryobacterales bacterium | reverse complement strand
GGTACCAGCCCGACGCCGAGTATGCCGATGGTGCTCGCACTGGCCTGCACGCAGATGCGCATGAGCCCGGCGGAGGCCATCAGCGCAGCCACCATCAACGGCGCGCACGCGCTGGGTTTGGCCGCGGAGACGGGTTCGCTGGAAGTGGGCAAGCGGGCCGATTTCCTGGTGCTGGGGGGTTCCGATTACCGCGAAGCGCCGTACTACTTCGGCGTGAATCCGGTGCAGGCAACGGTTCAGCGGGGCGTGGTCCAGATACACTGAAGTCGATGGCAAGAAAACTCGTCGAATGTGTGCCGAACTTCTCCGAAGGCCGCGACCGGTCCAAGGTGGATTCCATTGCCGCCGCCATCCAGTCCGTCCCCGGCGCACTGGTGCTTGATCTGGAATGCGATGCGGATCACAACCGCAGCGTGATCACGTTTGTAGCGCCGCCCGAATCCGTGGTGGAGGCCGCTCTGGCCGGTGCGGCGAAGGCCGTGGAGCTGATCGACCTTACGGTCCACAAGGGCGTTCATCCGCGCATTGGCGCTGTGGACGTGATGCCGTTTGTTCCGCTGGAGGGCGTCACGCTGGCCGAATGCGTGCAGTTGGCCGAGCGGGCCGGGGCCGAGTTGTGGAAGCGGCTGAAGGTGCCGGTCTATCTGTATGAAGCCGCCGCGCGCCGGCCGGAGCGGACCAACCTGGAGAACATCCGGCGCGGCCAGTTTGAAGGGCTGCGCGAAGAGGTGCGCACCAATGCCGACCGCGCGCCCGATTTTGGGGACGCCGAGTTGCACCCCACCGCCGGCGCCACCGTGGTGGGGGCGCGCAAATTCCTGATCGCCTACAACATCAATTTGGGCACCGCTGACGTCGAGATCGCCAAGCGCATCGCCAAGGGCATCCGGCACTCCAATGGCGGCTTCCGGTACGTCAAGGCCATGGGCGTGGCGCTGGCCTCGCGCAACCTGGCGCAGGTTTCGATGAACCTGACGGACTTTGAGCAGACGCCCATCCACCGTGTGTTCGCCACCGTGGAGAGCGAGGCGGCGCGCTATGGCGTGCCGGTGGTGGGCAGTGAGCTGGTGGGCCTGATCCCGAAGCGGGCTCTGGAGATGACGGCGGAGTTCCATCTGCGTTTTGAGAACTTCCAGGCGTCGGCCGTGCTGGAAAACCGGGTTGCCGATGCGCTGGCCGGGCGTTCGCCGCTGAACGATTTCTTCGATGCGCTGGCGGCGCCCACACCCACGCCGGGCGGCGGCAGCGCAGCGGCGGCGGCGGGCGCCATGGCGGCATCGCTGGGTGCCATGGTGGCGCGGTTGTCTAAGCTCGACGATGCACTGTACGAGGCGGACCGGCGGTTTCTGGCCGACGCCGTGCAACGTGATGCCGACGCCTACAGTGGCGTTGTAGCGGCCTATAAACGGCCCAAGGAGGAGCGGGCGCCGTACGTGGAGACCGCGATGCGCGAAGCCACAGAGGTGCCTCTGGAGGTCTTGGAGCGGTGCTCCGGACTGGCTGCGCGGCTGGCTGCGCTGGCGGCGGAGTCGCCTGCGAAGTTCGCTTCCGATGTGATCACGGCGCGCGCTTTGGCGGAGGCGGCGCGGACCGGCGCGCGGGCCAATGTGGACATCAATCTGGCTTACCTGGCAGAGGGCGAGTTTCGGGCCGCCGTGGAAGCGCGGCTCAGCGCGCTCTAATAGGAGTGGGGGTGCCGCGATGCGCTTGATCGCAGTTGTAGGCTTTCTGCTGGCAGTGCCGGTATGGGCACAGTACGGCTATCCACAGTATCCGCAATACCCACAGGCCGGTTACGAAACGCGGAAGACGGCGCCCGGCTCCTCTCCCATGCCGGCGTTCACCGGCAAGGTATCGTCCGTCGACAGCAAGAAACTGACCCTGGAAAGCGAGAGCTCCAATCTGATGGAGTTCAACCGGACGCGCAAGACCGAATACTACGACGGCAAGGACAAGCTCAAGGCGAACGCGATCAAGAGCGGCGACCGGGTGACGGTGGAGACGCGCAAGGCGCCGGATGGAACTCTCGACGCGGTGATCGTGCGGCTGGACCGGAAGCCGGCCAAGCGCGATCAGTAGCCCTGTTGTTGCAGCTTGCCGATGGTTAGGCGCTCGGGCTTGATCTCCAGCGTGGCGAGCATCTTCTCGACATACCGGGCTAAAACGTCGGTCTCCAGGTTGACGGTGTCACCTGGACGTTTGCCCCGCAGATTGGTGTTCTCGTACGTATGCGGGATGATGGTGACCGACACGATGCCGTCCTCGAGCGCGGCGACGGTGAGGCTGATGCCGTCAATCGCGATGGAGCCCTTAAACACGAGGTAGCGATCCAGTTCGGGCGGCGCCTGCACCTTCAGCCACCAATTGTTGTCACCCAACAGATCCAGCGACACGATGCGGCCCATGGCGTCCACGTGGCCCTGGACGATGTGGCCGCCGAGCCGGGCGTTGGCCTGCAAGGCACGCTCCAGATTGACGGGCGCGCCCGGACGGAGGGCGCCGAGCGAGGAGCGCTGGAGGGTCTCCGGCGAGGCATCGGCGCCGAAGCCGCCGGGTTTGAGATCCACGGCCGTGAGGCAGACGCCGTTGACCGACACACTGTCGCCTTCGCGGAGATCGCTCATGATCTTCCGGGCGGCGATGCGCAGGCGGCTGCCGGCCGAGCGCGGCTCGGCATTTTCCAGGCGGCCCAGTTCTTCGATGATGCCAGTGAACATTTCTAATCGCCTCGTGGGGCGGGCCCGCTGGACCGCGCCGGACGCCCTCGTCTGGCCTTTCGGCGAGGCAAGGACCGGCCTGGGGGCCGGTCCGCGGGCGAGGGCGCCCGCCCTATTGAACGTGTTGCTTTGGTGGGCGCCACTTCAGCCTTTCTTGTACCAGGCCTCGACGGCGTACTCATCGGGGGGAATCATGTGGATCTTCGTGCGTGTGAAGCGCATGGCGTCGGCGCGGCGGCGGCGGCCGATGCCGCCGGCCACCGGAATGGATTGCGTGCCTCCCAGAATTTTGGGCGCGTAGTAGAAGAGGATGCGATCCACGATGCCGGATTCCAGCGCGCCCCAGTTCACCTTGCTGCCGGCCTCGATCATCAGCGAGAGATAGCGCCGTTCAGCCAGCACCTCCACCAGGCGGCGGAAACTGGGGCGGCCGCCGCTGCCATCGGCGACCAGCACCTCCACGCCCTTCCTCTCCAGTGCCTCGCGGCGGGCCGCCGGGGCCACTGAGGTACAGACGGCCAGCACGTCATTGTTGCAGCCCTGGACCATCCTCGAGTCCATGGGCAGGCGCAACAGCGAGTCCATGACGATGCGCAGGAGCGGGCGGGAGCGCTCGCGGTTGCTGCGATCAGTGAGCCGGCAGTTGTCGCTGAGCACTGTGCCGACGCCGGTGAGGATGGCGTCGTGCAGGTGGCGAACCTCCTGGACGTGGTCGCGGGCGCGCTCCGACGTGATCCAACCGGAGTTGTCTTCCGGCGCGGCGATCTTGCCGTCCAGCGTCATGGCCGACTTCAACATGACGAGCGGCGCGCCGTTGCGCATGTAGTGGAAGAACGGCAGGTTGAGTTCCTCGGCCTCGGCGGCGAGGGCCGGATCGATCTCCACCTCAATGCCCGCGTTGCGGAGGACGCGGAAGCCCGTTCCGGCGACTACAGGGTTGGGATCTTCGCTGATGGCCACCACCTTGCCGGCGCCGGCGGCAATGAGCGCCTCCGCACAGGCCCCGGTGCGGCCTTGATGCGCGCACGGCTCCAGCGTGAGGTACACCGTAGCGCCGCGCGCCAGTTCGCCGGCCTGTTCCAGCGCCAGCACCTCGGCATGCTTCACTCCGGCCCAGGTGTGGAAGCCGCGGCCCACAATGACGTTATCCTTGACAACGACGGCACCGACCGCCGGATTGGGCGACACACGCCCTTCGCCCTGGCGGGCCAGTGCAAGCGCTTCGCGCAGGTATTCGGTATTCATGCTTCAAAGAGGGAGGAGATGAACTTCTCCGGTTCGAACGGCAGCAGATCTTCGGCCTGCTCGCCGACGCCGATATAGCGGATCGGGAGGTTCAGCTCCCGCGTGATGGCGACTACGATGCCGCCCTTGGCGGTGCCGTCGAGCTTGGTGAGTACCAGCCCGGTGACGCCGGCTGATTCGGTAAACTTGCGCGCCTGCTCCAGGCCGTTCTGGCCCGTGGTGGCGTCCAGCACCAGCCACACTTCATGCGGCGCGTCCTCGACCACGCGTCTGGCCGTGCGGCGCATCTTTTCGAGCTCGGCCATGAGGTTTTCCTTGGTGTGCAGACGGCCGGCGGTGTCCACCAGCAGGATGTCCGACTTCCGCGCTTTGGCGGCCTGGAGTGCATCGAAGATGACGGCGCTGGGATCGGCGCCCTGGGCTTGGCGGATGACAATCGTTTTGGTGCGCTCACCCCAGATTTCGAGCTGCTCAATGGCGGCGGCGCGGAATGTGTCGGCGGCGGCGAGCAATACGCTCTTGCCATCCGCCTGGAAGCGGGCGGCGAGTTTGCCGGCGGTGGTGGTTTTGCCGGAGCCGTTGACGCCGACCAGCATGATGACCGTAGGCGGCACGGTGGCGAGGCGCAGCGGACGGTCGCTGGCTTCGAGCACGCCCAGGAGGTGCTCGCGGATCAACTGGCGCAGCTCCGAGGGGTCGCCCACCAACTGGCGGTCCACTTTCTGGCGGATGCTTTCGAGGATGTCCGTGGCGGTCTTCACGCCGACGTCGGCGGTGATGAGGGTGTATTCCAGCTCGTCGAGGAGTTCGGCATCGATCTCCTTTTTCCCGAGCAGGACGTCTTCCACCTTGTTGACAAGGCCGGCGCGGGTCTTCTGGATTCCCTGTTTGAGACGGTCTAGGAGGCTAAGCATCGAATGTTACTTGGAGTCACCTTCAATTGTAGCGACAATGGTGAAAACGACATGATGACACGAAGGTTTCTTTTCCTTATCAGCGCCGCCCTGGCGGCTTTTTCGCAGGTGACGCCGCAGCGGCTGGAAGACCAGGCACAAGCCTTCTATGACGCCGGGATGTTCCAGGGAGCCGCAATCGTTGCCCAGGACGGCAAAGTCCTTTTCAGCAAGGGCTACGGCATGGCCAATATCGAGTGGTCCATTCCGAACTCGCCTGATACCCGCTTCCGGCTGGGCTCCATTACGAAACAGTTCACGGCCATGGCAGTCCTTCTGCTGGAGCAGCAGGGCAAGCTGAAGACCACCGATCCGGTGTGCACTCTGGTGGAGGCCTGCCCGGAGGCTTGGAAGGAGATCACCATTCACCATTTGCTGACGCACACGTCGGGTATCCCGAATTTCACGGCCTCCCCCGGCTACACCAAGACGATGGCGCTGGCGTCGCTTCCGGCTGAAACGCTCAAGCGGTTTCGGGACAGGCCACTGGACTTTGCGCCGGGTTCCAAGATGAGCTACTCCAACTCCGGCTATGTGCTGCTGGGTTACCTGATTGAGAAGGCGGCCGGCGTCAGGTACGACGAGTACCTGCGGACGAACGTGCTGGTCCCGCTGGGGATGAGCGACACGGGCTACGACTGGAATTCGGCGCTGCTGGCGCGCCGCGCCGCCGGTTATGAGAGCGACGGCAAGGCGCTGAAGAACGCATCGCTGATCGACATGAGCATCCCGCACGCGGCGGGTTCGCTGTATTCCACCACGCTGGATCTGGTGAAGTGGGATGCCGCGCTGCGGGCAGGGAAGTTGCTCAGCGCGGAGTCATACAAGAAGTACTTCACGCCGGTGCTGAACGACTACGCCTATGGCTGGAGCGTTAAGACGAAGGACGGCGTGGAGGTGGTTTCGCACGGCGGCGGCATCAACGGGTTTGCGACGATGATCATGCGCGTGCCGGCGAAGAACCTGGTGGTGGTGACGCTCTCCAATGCGCTGCCGTCGCAGGCGGGCCGCTTGGCGCAGGACCTGCTCGCGCTGTCGTTGGGGAAGGAAGTGGAGAAACCGGTCAAGGTGGCGGAGGTTACGGTGCCGGTGGAAGTTCTCAAGAAGTACGCCGGCGAGTACGCCCTGGCGCCGGCCTTTGTTTTGACCGTAACGCTGGAGGGCAACCAGTTGATGACGCAGGCGACGGGGCAGCCCAAAGCCCCGATCTACGCTAAATCCGCGACTGAGTTCTTCCTGAAAGTGGTGCCGGCGGAGATCATCTTCGAAGCCGACGGCTCGGCGCTGACCCTGGTGCAGAACGGGCGGCGGATGCCGGCGAAACGTAAGTAGAAGATCGCTATTCGCCGATGATCTTGATGAGCAGGCGCTTGCGGCGGCCGCCGTCGAACTCGCCGTAAAAGATCTGTTCCCATGGGCCGAAGTCGAGGCGGCCCCCGGTGACGGCGACCACCACTTCACGGCCCATCACCTGGCGCTTCATGTGGGCGCCGGCGTTGTCCTCGCCAGTGCGGTTGTGGTGGTAGCCGCTGACGGGTTCATGCGGGGCGAGCTTTTCGAGCCAGACCTCGTAGTCGTGGTGGAGGCCGCTTTCGTCGTCGTTGATGAAGACGGACGCGGTGATGTGCATGGCGTTGACCAGGCACAGACCTTCGCGGATGCCGCTGGCGCGGAGGCACTGCTCCACGTCGGGCGTGATGTTGAGGAAGGCCCGGCGCGTGGGGATGTTCATCCACAGTTCCTTGCGAAAGCTCTTCATTGGGGCGCTCCTGCCGTTGATTTCTGATCCTTGCGCCAGAGCCACGGAGGCACGGGGTTGGGGTCCGCCCAAAGGCCCAGACCCGCATCGCGCGCGGCCTCTTCCAGGCTGGCGAGCCGGCGGTTCTTCGGCGCGTACTTGCGGAACCACCAGGCGAGACCGGCGCGCAGTAGTTCCTCATTGAGGGATCGCCCATTGGGCAGAATGAGGACGGCGAGAGTACGGCCATAGCGGTCTTTCGACGCGGTGACTACGGTCACCTTGCGGTCAAAGGCGAGTTCGGCGGTTTTCTGTTGGGCGCGATTGCCGTAGGGCTGCGTCTTCTCCGGGCAATCAATGCCGTCCAGCCGGATCTTGATCTGCTCTTTGCCGCGCAGCACCGTCAGTGTATCGCCGTCCTGGATCCCCACCACCCGTGCGGCCCACTGTTCCGGCCTGGCGACGCCAGTCAGCAAGAGAAAGTGGGCGAGCCTGGAGAGCACGCCCCCAGTCTACCGTCTCACTCCGCGCGCTGGCGAAGGCTCTGAAAGAGCCGCGCCGCCGCCTCACCACCCAACGGGGTCATATACTCGGGCGCGCTGAACGCCAGCACGCCGTTGCGGCTGACTGAGCCGGCGATTTCGAGTTGCCGCTCAATGCGGTGCCAGTCTGCCGGTTGGGCCTTCCAGGCTGGGCCCTCGCCCTGAGCCGAAAAGGTCTCCACAACAATCGTGATACGCCGGTTGAGGCGGCGGGCGAGCGGTGCCGCCCAATTGGGCCAATCGGCCAAGGGCATCTTGGCGGAGCCGCTGCCGTCCAGGAACAGCAGGCGGTCGAATCTTGCCTTCCGTTGCAGGTCCCACCAGAAGTGAGCCAGACTGCCGGGGCTCCCATTCCGGTTGGTAAAGCCGCTCACCGCCAATGGGTGAAACTCCTTCCGGATAGCTCCGATTGCGGCGGCAAGGGCGCCGAACCGCTGAGCGTCCGCCCATGCGCTCTCCTCCAACTCCTGCGGCAGATAGTA
>JBBQLF010000191.1:0-7748 GCA_038327695.1 Bryobacterales bacterium | reverse complement strand
CGGCTGCTGGACCCGCACCATCCGGCGGACTTCAACCAGGCCATCATGGAACTGGGCGCCACCGTGTGTCTACCGAAGAACCCGCAGTGCCTGCTCTGCCCGTGGCGGGAACAGTGCGCCGCGCGCGCTCAGGGACTCGAGCACGAGTTGCCTGTGAAGCTGCGCCAGCGCGAAGCCGTCTCGCTGGCCATTGCGTTGCTGGTGGTAGAGAAGGAGGGCCGCTTGCTGCTTCGCCAGCGCGGGCCGGCCGAATCGCGCCTGGCTGGCTTCTGGGAACTGCCGGAGGCGGCCCGGATGCCATCGGCGCAGCGCGGCGCGAGCATCGGCTCGTTCAAACACTCCATTACGCGGCACGACTACACCGTGGAGGTCCACCTCGCCTCAGCCGCCAAGGCGCCGAAGGGCTTCCGCTGGTTTGCGTGGGCGGAACTGGAAGCGCTGCCCCTGGCCACGATGACCCGCAAGGCGATTGAGCTGCTGGACAAGCCGGGCACGGATCGCCCGGATCTGCGAAAATGATGAGAGTGCGTACCTTTCGCCGTCAACGGCGCGTCAACTCTCAGGTACGGGCTCGTCAGTCCGACCCAGGCTGCGCGCCAGGACAGTTTTTGAAGGACCATTCGTGATTCGCAACATCATCCCAGTCTCTCTGCTCGCCCTTTCGCTGGGGGCCGCCGCTATCTGCGCGCAGACCACCCCGCCAACTCCACCGCCCGCCCCTCCTCCGCCCGTAGTGACACCGGCCCCGGCCGCCACGGCCGCCGACAAGCCACTGGTTCCTTTGGCGGCTTCGCAATCGCCGGCCTATGTCCGCCGGTTCTCGGGCGGCCTGACCGCCAGCTTCACCCCCTGGGATCTGATGAAGGGCGGAGACTTCGCCGGGGTCGTACAGCCTGGGCCGCTGGACATTCAGGCCAGCGCTGGGCCAAACTCCAAGTGGTACGCCGCCGGTGCCGCCATCCAGGTCACCGTCACCAACCGGTTCGCGGTGGCCATCAACGGCATTGTCCGCCAGGCTGGTTTCCGGGTGTCTTCCAGCGTGATCTCCGGCACCGACTTGCCCACGACGCCGGCCGACGACAGAAAGTTCTATCTTGCCGCGGAGCAAACCCACGCCTACTACCTGGACCTGCCGGTGCTGGTGCGCTTCTACGGCAAGAGCCACCGCAAACAGGGCCATCGCTGGTTTGTGGAGGGAGGCGGGACCGTACGCCACGTCTGGAACGTCAAGACCTCCATCACCACCGAAACGGAAGACGGCACGAAGTGCTGCGACAACACGCCCACGCGGCCCCACAAGCAGAACGCCCTGGGCGCGACGGCCGGAGCGGGTCAGCACTTTGTAGACGATTTCGGCATCCGCATCATTCCGGAAGTGCGCTACACGCGCTGGTTCAACGAGACCTTCCAGAGATATGGAGCGCGCTCCCGGCGGGATCAGATTGAGATCATGGTGACCATCGGCTTCTGAGCCGGCCTGCACCGCTAAACAGCGCGTCATAAGTACCTGCGCATCCGCTTCCTGACGGTCGCGGTTCGGGAACAGACTGCGTCATGCGTACTTGCGCGTCCGTTTCCTGACGGTCCCATCTCGGGAACAGACTTCAGCAAGCGGCCGTTGCGCAAACAATAGTGACGCCGCGTTTAGAAGAGTCCGAGCAGGTCAGAGAAGCGTTCCACGATCAGCAGGCGGCCCGGGCCGGGTTCGCGCAACGCCTGCCGCTCCAGGGTCCATGTGCGTGCGTGTGGTACAAAAACAGCATGCAAACCGGCCTCTAATGCCGGGTTTATGTCGGATTTTGGCGAGTTTCCGATCATCCAGGTGCGGGATTTGTCCAGGTGACGCTCCCGGACGAGGGACTCATAGGCTTCGCGGTCCTTCTCCTTCACGATGGCCGTGTGGCCGAACCAGAGGCCGAGGCCGGACCGGTCAATCTTCAGCTTCTGCTCCTCCGGATGGCCTTTGGTGCAAATGGTGAGGTCATGGCGGGAGGCCAGGTACTGGAGGGTCGCCTCCACGCCATCCAGCAAGATGATGGGCTGCTCGAGAATGCGCAGGGCAAACCCGCGCACGGTTTCCAAATCGGCCGCGCGGATCTCGCGTTCAGCCAGCCGGTGGTAGCACTGCTGCAGGTTGGATCCGAAGTTGAGCGAGCCGTAACCGTGGACGCGGCTGTTGGCCAGTTCGATCTCGTCGAGGATGGCCCGCACTTCCGGCGCCGTGAGCGTGGAGTGCTCCAGGAACTCCACAAACTGCTCAAAGGCCTCCTCAAAATAGACGTTGTTTTCCCACAGCGTATCGTCGGCGTCGATGAGCAGGTTTTGCCGCGTCATTCCGGGTTGGCCAGATTCGGCAGGTGTTTGCCGTGGCCGTTGGAACGCGCCACCTTCCTCATGGACCCACCGACTTCGCGGCGGCGCACGAGGAGGGCCAACTGCGCGGCCACCCGTTCCATGCGCGCGGCCTCGGAACGCAGTTCGAGCAGGGCCTGCCGGAAGTCCAGGTCCGGCACGATCCGGGCGAGCTGGAAGCTAAGTCTGGCGTGGTCCGGTTCAGGGGGGTCTTCGCCAGGGTCTGCGCCGGGGCCGTCGCGCCGCGCCAACTCCTGGTAGAGTGCGAGGGCGCCGTGGATGACCTGGGGCGGGGCGGCGGATGTATCGTCGTCATCGAAGATTTCCACGTCGCCTTGCAGAAAGCTGCGGGTCGAATGAATCGCTTTCAGATGGAAGCGTTCGCAGCCCATGGTGAGGATATCGAGCCGGCCATCGGTGTGGCGCCGGACCACCTCCAGCACGTCGGCGGCGCAACCGGCCGGCGCCACTCCACGGGCAGTTTGAAGCACGACGCCGAACTTCCGGTGACCGGCGAGACATTCGCCGATCATCTCCCGGTAGCGGGGCTCGAAGATGTGCAGTGGCAGGAGTGTGCCGGGTAGAAGCACCAGTTCCAGCGGGAACAGCGGCAACAGGCCATCCATCATGCTTGTATTATGGCTGATGAGGAGCTGGCATTTTCGCGTCATGAGGGTCCCGGACACGGTCCATTCGAGTTCAGGTGGAAACGCCGGCAGCGCGCTGGGCGCAGTGACCGTGGTGGAATCTAAAGTGCCGGGGCCGGACCGTAAGATGGAGCAGCAAGCATGATCCTCAAACTGAAGCGCACGCCGGGGCTGTATCTGGTGGGCTTCATGGGCAGTGGCAAAAGCACGGTGGGCCGAGGGCTGGCCAAGCACCTGGGCTGGCGGTTCGCGGATCTGGATGAGGACATCGAGGCGCGGGAGCAGATGCCGATTGGCCAGATCTTCGACGAGCGGGGCGAAGAGGAGTTCCGGCGGGTGGAGCACGACGGGCTAAAGCGCCGGATCGCCGATATTGCGCGCGGCGTGCCGTGGGTTGTGGCTGTGGGCGGCGGGTGTTTCTCGCAGCCGAAGAACTTTGAACTGATGACCAACCACGGGTTGGCGCTCTGGCTGGACGCGCCGCTGGAGTTGATTCGCGCGCGTGTGGCCCACTCCACACACAGGCCGCTGGCGCGCGATCCGGAGAAGTTCGAAGAACTTTTTCACGCCAGGCGCACGGCGTACGAAAAGGCGGACTACCGGATCGAAGTGGGCGCCGGCGGATCGCCGGCCGCGGTGGAAACCATTCTCAGCCTGCCGATTTTTTGACACCCATGAAGACAGAACGGCTTCTCAGGACTCATGCGCGGGCCATCTTCCGCGCGGCTTTGGTGGCGGCGAACCCGGAAGGCGCGGTGGAGAAGGCCTTGCGGCAACTGCGGCTGGACCGCTACCGGCGGATTTTTGTGGTGGGGGCGGGCAAGGCGTCAGCGGCCATGGCGAGGGCCTCTGAGCGCATCCTGGGCCGCCGGGTGACCGCCGGGCTGATCAACACCAAGGACGGCCACCTGGCCGCGCTGAAGCGCATAGCGTTGAACGAATGCAGCCACCCGGTGCCGGACCAGCGGGGCGTGGACGGAGCCCGGCGCATCATGGAGATGGTCCGGGGCGCTTCGGCCGGCGATCTGGTGTTGTGCCTGATCTCAGGGGGCGGCTCGGCCCTGTTGCCGGCTCCGGCTGAGGGCTTGACGCTGGAGCAGAAGCAGGAAACCACGCGACTGCTGCTGGCCTGCGGGGCGACAATCCACGAGGTCAACGCGGTCAGAAAGCACTTATCCGCGATCAAGGGCGGCCAGTTGGCGCGGTTGGCCGCGCCGGCCAGCGTGGTGGCGCTGCTGCTTTCGGACGTGATCGGCGATCCGCTGGATGTGATCGGCTCGGGCCCGACGGCCCCGGACGAGTCGACGTATGGCTCGGCCTGGGCGGTGGTGGAGAAGTACGGCTTGGCGGAGCGGATTCCGGCGGCGGTCCGGGCGAGGCTGGAGTCCGGCATGGGCGGCAAGCACGCCGAGACGCCTAAGGCGGGCGACGCCTGTTTCCAACGGGTGAAGAACGTGATTGTGGGCAGCAACCGGCTGGCGGTGGAGGCGGCGGCGCGAAAGGCGAGGGAGTTGGGCTACCGGCCGCTGGTCCTTTCGACGACGATCGACGGTGAGACGCGGGAGATTGCGGCCATGCACTGCGCCATCGCGCGCGAGGTGCTGGCCTCAGGCCGCCCGGCCAAGCCGCCGGTGTGCCTGATTTCGGGCGGAGAGACGACGGTGACCATCCGTGGCACTGGTCTGGGCGGCCGGAATCAGGAGTTCGCGCTGGCAGCCGCTTTGCAGCTCCGGGGCCTGGCCGGCGTGCTGGCCTTCAGCGCCGGCACCGACGGCACCGACGGCCCTACCGACGCCGCGGGGGCCATGGCGGACGGCGGGACAACAGAAAGGGCGGCCGCGTTGGGTCTCAACGCCGCCGCCGTGTTGGCTGACAACGACTCCTACCGTTTCTTCTCGCCTCTGGGCGATCTGGTCAAGACAGGTCCTACCGGCACGAACGTGATGGACGTCCGGCTGATGCTGGTGCGGCCCTACTGATTATCGGCGCGGGGCGGCGCCGTCTGGATGGGCGGCTTGGGCGGCTTGGGCGTTTCCGGAGCCTCGGCGACGACGGGCGCTTCGGGCGTGGCCTTCATGAATGTGAGCGAGCCGCGGCTGGTACTCAGCTTGATGTCCGGTCCAGCACCGGTGGTCCCGGTCAGCGAGCCGCGGTTGCCGTCCTTCTCCTCTTTGAGCCGCTGATCGAAATCGTTGATGATCTCGCCGCGCCGGGTGGTGGCATTCAAACTGAACTTGGCGGCCGGCGGCAGCGCCAGCTCGATATCGCCGGAGTTGAGTTTGACGTCGATCTTCGGCGTCAACTTGCCCTGGCGGAGCTCCACGTCGCCGCGGTCGATATCCAGGTTGATCGATTCGGTTACTTCGCTGAAGCGCACGTCCTTGGACTTCGCTTTCACCATCAACGGACCCACCAGATTATGGCCGGTGAGGGCGGACAGAGTGAGCTGTATTTCGCCGGGCACGCGCTCCACGCGGAACTCCGTCATGGAACTTTCGAAGCGCACCCCCTTGGCGAGTTTGCGGAGCGAAGTTTCGCCGGAATAGGCGCCGTTGATGGTGACCTGGCCCGCTATGTCCTCCAGCTCAATATCGCGGCCGCGGCCCTTGAGTTCCACGTCGCCCTTGATGCCGGTGGCGCGCAGGATGTCACTCTTGCGCGTGTCGATCCGCACGCGGCCTCCGAGGTTTTGCAGGCGGACCCCGGCGTTGTCGCTGTTGATGCTCACCTCGCCGTTGACGCCGGAGATCTCGAAGTCGCCATAGCGGCCGCGGGCCTCGATGGAGGCGCCGCGGGGGACGCTGATTTCCAGATCGGTGGAGATGCGCGGCCCGTCGGCGCGTTCCTGGTTACCGTTAATCGTGATGACGTCTCCGGCCGAGCCGACGGTCACCTTCGACTGGGCATTGGCCTGGTTGGCTTCGTCCTTGCCCATGGCCCGCACGGACTTGCGCCC
Source organism: Bryobacterales bacterium (assembly GCA_038327695.1). Taxonomy (GTDB): domain Bacteria; phylum Acidobacteriota; class Terriglobia; order Bryobacterales; family Bryobacteraceae; genus Paludibaculum. The sequence continues at coordinate 1,793 of JBBQLF010000191.1, read as the reverse complement.
GTTCACGCGGACCTCTTCGATATCGGCGCCGACGATGCGCGTGTTGCCGCGTGGGTTGTCGACGACGATGCGGGCCGTCTTGGACGCCTTGTAGTTGATGAGATCCACGGGATAGTCAAAGCTCTCGCCGAAGACCTCCACGCCGCCCACACGGATCTTGCCAAACCCGTCGCGGGAGAAGCGTTGCACGCCCCAGGCCGATGAGCCGACGATGGACAGAATAATCACCAGAGCCCACTCGCCGCCGGAGACGCCCGTGACCGGGAGTTTGCCGCCCCGGAAGTAGATGAACAGGATTTCCAGCAGCCGCAGGACGCCCCAACCGATCAGCAGCAAAGGCCAATAGGTGAGGAACAGGTTGAACAACGGCAGATCCGGCCGGATGTTCTTCAGCAGGAACAGGACCCCGATGACGATCAGGATCAACGGTCCAATTAAGGAACCTCTCTTCATCACAATACCCTCCCCTTGCCCTTATCCCAGCGGACCAGAGAGCGGCCGGTCATCGGCCTGAGCCGCGGACCGCTCCAGTAGTTTCATCACACCCAGCACAATGAGCAGCACCGGCCAAGTCTTGGTCAAGCTGACGTCCTGGAAACGATGCAACGACGCCAGAGCCCCCAAAGTGATCAGCATGAGCGGACCGCGCAGGGCGCGGAGGAGCAGGAAGTTATTGTTCACGGGGGACCTCCTGTTCCGGCACAGCCACAGGGGCGGCAGGCGGCGCGGCCAGCGGCGCAGTCAGCGGCGCGCGTTCGCCGGTGAGCCGGTTGTAGAGCATCCAAGCTCCGGCCAGGATCAGGACCACCGGCCAGAACTGGAGGATCATCCGCAGCCGCAGCACGCCGAGGTTGTTGAGCAGAAAGACGACGCCGAGGGAGATCAGAGCCACCGGCAGCACCGGGAACCGGCCGGCTTCCGGCTTGATCTGCACGAGAGAAGAGAACTCGTCCACCACCTCGCCAGCCAGCCGCTTGCGGGCCGTGTGGTAGGCCTCAAAGGCCATGTAGAACCAGAAGACGGCGGTGAGCAGGCCGAACAACGGGCCCAGTTCGCCGACGTTGTCGGAGCTGTTGATGCTGATCAACATGCCCAGGATCAGCACATGCACCAGCCCCTTGGCGTACTGGCCGTTGTAGATGGCGCCGACGCCGGGGATCAGGCCGAGCAGGAACGCAAGTCCTGGGGAGACGCCCGGGTTCGGCAGGTTCGGACCGGTGTACGGAGAGCTCGTGGCAGCCTGGGGTTGTTCCGGCGCCTGGGGGAGGTGCTGGTCGCAGTACACGGTGCCCATCGCCATCCGGACTGTATCTTCGGTCAACGGTTTGCCGCAAGCGCGGCAGTAAGCCGTCACTGGTTTGGGGTTTTCGCTTTCAGTCGTCATGGTCTGACCCTCCCGTCCTTCTGTCTTCCTTTATCGATCCCCTGGGGCGGCGTTTCGATCGGCCCCTCCATCACCAAACCTGCGGGCGTCTGCGCCGCTGGCTTGCCGCCGGCGGCCTGCGCCGGAGCGCCTTGCGCGTCGTCCGTTTCATTCCAATCCTTGAGCGTCTGCTGGATTTCAAACACCAGGCGCAGACTCTCGTAGTACTTCTTACCGCGGTCCCAACTGCGGTAGGCCTTGTCTTCCAGTGTGGCCCATACCCGGGCGGGCTCCAGATCGGCCGCTTTGAGCGGCCTGACCGGGATGCCGGCGAATCGCGCCAGCATCGAGAAACTGAGCAGCGTCATAGCCATGCCCATGGCGAATTTTGGCTGCAGGACCGGTTCCAGCAGCTTTGAGATGAAACTCC
>JBBQLF010000190.1:0-7793 GCA_038327695.1 Bryobacterales bacterium | reverse complement strand
AGCCAAGGCCGCCACCGAGGGCCCGGCCGCCTACGTGATTGATCCTACCGTCCGGCCGAACGAAGCGTCCGCCCTGTGTGACCTGCTCAAGCTGCACGGCATTGAGGTGCACCAGCTCTCGCAGGAGACGGAGATCGCCGGGATCAAGCACCCGGCGGGCGCCTACGTAGTCCGCATGGATCAGCCGTACTCGCGCATGGCGGACATGTATTTGGATCGCCAATTCTATAGCGCCACCGATACGTCTCCCTATGACGACACGGGTTGGACCCTGACCGCGCTGCGCAATCTTAAGTCCACGCGCATCACCGGCGCCGCCATTCTGAAGGCGCCCATGGTGCGCGCCGGTGAGGGCTTCGTGACCAGCGGACGCGTGATTGGCAACGGTTCGCATTACGTCGTGCCGCACAACGCGGATCGCGTTCTGGCCACCTTCCGATTCAGCTTGAAGGACATTAAGATGCGCGCAGCGGAGGAGCCCTTCGAAGCCGCCGGACAGAAGTTCGCCGCCGGTGCGTTTGTGATCTCGACGGAAGGTAACCCGGCCGATCTGTGGCAAAGGCTCCAGGCGGCGGCGGCGAAGTGCGGCATCGTCGCGTGGGCCGTCAATGAGTTGCCCAAGGTGAAGCTGCACGACCTTGCAGCGCCCCGCATCGCGCTGGTTCACAATTGGCAGAACACGCAGACCGAGGGATGGTTCCGGCTGGCGCTGGAATCCACAGGCATCCCTTATACCTACATCTCGGACCAGAAACTCGGCCAGATCGCCGACTTGCGGAGCCAGTTTGACGTGATCGTGCTGGGCCCTTCCTCGGGCGATTCCAGGCGCGTGGTCAACGGCCTGCCGATGCGCGGCGCGCCGATTCCCTGGAAGCAATCTGAACTTACGCCGAACTTCGGCACGTCGCCGGATCAGACCGACGACATCCGCGGCGGTCTCGGCCTGCAGGGCTTGGTCAAAGTCCAGAAGTTTGTCGAGGACGGCGGGCTGTTCATCACCATCGCAGGCAATGCCGCCGTGCCGGTGGACTTCGGTCTGATCGACGGTGTCACCATTACGCCGCCTCGCGAACTGAAGGTCCGCGGCAGCGTGCTTGATTCGGTGGTTACCGACGCTAAGAGCCCCATCGCCTACGGCTATTCGGACCGTCTGCCGGTCTACTTCAACTCGGCGCCGATTCTGGAGATCAGCACGCCCGGCGGCGGCATGGGTTTCGGTAGTGGGGCAGGAGCGTCCGCAGGCCGTTCCAGCGGCCGCGGAACTACCGCTGACGCCGACATAGTCCAGGGCCGGCCGCCGCTGGCGCCCGGTTCGGCAGTGCCCGATACCTCTGCCATGGATTCTATGCGCAGCCTGCTGCCCACGCCCGCAGAGCGCCCGCGCACGATCCTGCGCTTCGCCGAAGAAAAGGATCTGCTGATTTCCGGCATGTTGGCAGGGGGCAGGGAACTGGCCGGCAAGCCCGCGCTGGTGGATGTACCGAAGGGCAAGGGCCACTACTTGCTCTTTGCGATCAATCCCATGTGGCGCCAGCAGACGCAGGGCAGCTTCATGCTGCTGCTGAACGCCGCCATGAACTTCGAAAACCTGGGAGTGGGCCGCTGATGCGTCTTTTGCTTTTCCTCGCCTGCCTGCCCGTCTGCGCCGCCGACATAGCGGTTCTCCAGACGGGCGCGCGGCTGCGCGCGGATCGCATTGAGAAGACGGTCACACAATACATCCTGTACACCGCCGGCGGCCTCATTGAATTGCCGGCGGCCGCCGTGGAGTCCATCGAGCACATCGATGATCCGCTCCCGCCGCCAGCGCCGGCGCCGCCCGCTGCCCCGTCCGCGCCAGCGCCGACGCCCCGGCAGTTGATCGACGAGGCCGCCGCGCGCCATGGCCTGCCGCCGGCCATCGTGCACGCTCTGGCCGCCACTGAGTCCGCCTACCAGCAGAAGGCCATCTCTCCCAAGGGGGCCATCGGCGTCATGCAACTGATGCCCGCCACGGCGCGCGCGCTGGATGCCGATCCGCATGACCTGGCGGCCAATATCGACGCCGGGACGCGGCTGTTGCGGGAGTTGCTGTTGAAGTATCAGAATGATCCCAACCCCGTGCGCCGCGCTCTGGCCGCCTACAATGCCGGGGAGGGCGCGGTCGAGCGCTACCAGGGCGTGCCGCCCTACCGCGAAACGCAGCAGTACGTGGAAAAGGTCATCCAACGCTACTATCAGCAACCGGGAACGCGCTAGACTCGTCACAGCAGCATGACCACACGAATAGTGCTCGCAACACTCACCGCATCACTCGCCGTTTATGGCCAATGGGGCGGATCCCAGACACGCCGTGCCGACATCCGGGGTGGCGGCGGCGACGGCAAGTGCACGATTGAGGTTGAGGTGGACGACCTGGCGGAGGTGGAGATTCGGGGCGACACCGCGAACCTGCGCACCCGTTCCGGACAGCGCGCCTCGTGGCGGCGCTTCCAGTGCAATCAGGTGATGCCGCTCCGCCCCAACAACTTCCGGTTCCGCGGCATTGATGGACGGGGCCGCCAGCAACTGGTTCGCGATCCAAGCAATGGCGGTGTGGCCGTGGTCCGGATTGAAGACTCCAAGGGCGGCAGCGAAGGCTACACCTTCGATATCGAGTGGCGAGGCGGTGACGGTGGCGGAAGCGGCTGGGGCAACAACGGCAACAACGGCAACAACGGCGGCAGTGGCGGAAGCGGCTGGGGCAACAACGGCAACAACGGCAACAACGGCGGTGGAAGCGGCTGGGGCAACAACGGCAACAACGGCAACAACGGCGGTGGAAGGGGCTGGGGCAACAACGGCAACAACGGCAATAACGGTGGTGGAAGGGGCTGGGGCAACAACGGCAACAACGGTGGTGGTGGAAGCGGCTGGGGCAACAACGGCAGCAACAGCAACGCCGGCAGTTGGAACGGCAACTCCGGCTCCACGTTCAATTACCGCGGCGACGGCAATGGCAGCTTCAATCGGCGCAATGGCCGCGATGAGCGCATCCGGGATGTGGAAGTGAGTCTGTCACGCGGCGGCCAGGTTCGTCTCAGCTTTGAAGCCCCGGGCAACCAGCGCATCAACTTCGTGGGCCGCGCGGGCAGCTTCAATCGGGACAGCATCTACGCGGAACTCCGCGGCAGTAATTCCGGGGCCAATACGCGCGGCGCCGCCACCATCTATGTTGATAGACGGGGCGAGGTGGAGCGCATCGAAATGACCGGCCGCACCAACAACGACGATTTCCGCCTGCAGTGGCGGGCCCGCTAGCGTAGTTTCCAGCAAATAGATGGATATACAAAACGCTTGCTTGCGCGCGGCTCTGTATGGAACGCGTTGTTGCACAAGAGGTTCCGAGCCGCGACTGTGAAGGCGTCCCCCATCGGCCCTACGGGCCGCCAAATCCGATGAAAACGCGCGCGTAACCGAGCCGCGGCCGTGAGGGAGCGCAAGCGCGTCTTCAACGGAGCGGTTGCCGGACGTGTCCACTCAATTCGTGGACACTACGCTAGCCTTCAGCCAGCCGGAGCGGCGCTCAGCTTGCGGACTGCCGCTCCGCCGCGCTGCGCGCCAGCTCATCGCAGCGATTGTTGTCCGCGTTCTCGGCATGCCCCTTCGTCCAGGTCCAGATGGTCTGATGACGGGCCACCTCGCGGTCCAGCTCGATCCACAGATCCTGATTCTGCACCGGCTTCTTGTCAGCCGTCTTCCAGCCGTTCTTCTTCCAACGGGCCATCCAGCTCTCGACGCCGTTCTTGACGTACTGCGAGTCCGTGACCATCTCCGCGATGCAGGGTAATTGGAGCGCCTGCAAGGCGCGGATGGCCGCTGTCAGCTCCATGCGGTTGTTGGTGGTATGCGGTTCGGAGCCCCACAGTTCCTTGCTCTTTTCGCCATAACGCAGGATGCAGGCCCAGCCGCCCCGCCCCGGATTGCCTAGGCAGGATCCGTCCGTAATGATCTGTACTTTCTTCATAGGGGACTTACAGCAGCACGGTCGCCAGCGTCGCGCCGCGCTTTAACTCCAGTTCGAAAAACGCATCCACCAGAGCAAGAATCGGCGCCGCGTCCCGCTCCTGATAGATCGCCGTCCTCAACTTCGCGCCGTTGCGCACGCCGTGCGTGAAGTAGGTGGCGAACTGCTTCATCTTGCCGACGATGTCCAGCCCCCCCTTCTCGATCAGCATCTCGAAGTAGGTGTGCATGATCTGCCAGCGGTCATCCTCGGTGGGCACGTAGTAGGACCCACGTTCCAGAAACTCGCGGATCTGCCGGAAAATCCACGGATTGGACGAAGCCGCTCGTCCGATCATGACCGCGTCACAGCCGGTCTGCCGCACCATCTCCACCGCCTCTTCCGGTGTTCTGACGTCGCCATTGCCGATCACCGGGATCTTCACGGCGGCTTTCACTTCCGCAATCCGGCTCCAGTCGGCGCGCCCGGCGTAGCCCTGTTCCCGCGTGCGCGGGTGGAGCGCTATGGCGGCCAGGCCGTTGTCCTCGGCCAGTTTTGCCATCTGGACGTGCACCAGTTCGCGGTCGTTCCAGCCAGCCCGGAACTTCATCGTCAGCGGGATCGTAATGGACGAGCGCACTTTGCTCAGCAAAGCCTCCACCCGCGGAAGATCCCGCAACAGGCCGGACCCGCCGTTGCAGGTGACCACCTTTTTGACCGGGCAGCCGAAATTGATGTCCACGGCATCGAATCCGCTGGCTTCGCACACCCGGGCCGCCTCGGCCATCACCTCCGGATCGGAACCGAACAACTGCGCCGAGATCGGGTGCTCCTCCGGTTCAAAATACAGATAGTGGAAGCTCTTGGAAAGCCGGCGGCCCGGATGCTTGTTGGTGGCCACGATGCCGTGGGAGCTGGTGAACTCCGTCATGATGAGTCCGCAGCCGCCCTGTGCCCGGATCAAGCGGCGGAAGACCGTGTCGGTCACCCCCGCCATGGGCGCCAGCACCGTCGCCGGTGCAATCCGCACCGGACCCATGTTGTAACCCTCGGGGAACTCTGCCATTCACTTCATTGTAACGGCGCGGCGGGTCAATGAGGCGAAACGCGAGCGGCGCATCCCGCGTACCATTAGACAGGAGATAGCTCAAGACATGATACCCAGGCTGGCAGTGGCATTCGTCATCGGTGGCATCGCCGCCGGCTCCATTGTCTGGTTTGCGCGGTCGAAGCCGGCACCGGCTCCGCAGCCAGTGGCGGTCATTGAGGCTCTGCCTCGCGCGCAGGAAATACTGCCGGAAGCCCCGGCGCCCGCGCCGCAACCGGTGCCGCAACCGGTGCCGCGGGCGTTGCCCAAGGCGAAGCCGGCGATGGCCGCCAAGGCGGCTCCAGCGCCCGTGGCCGCACGGCCGCCGGTCGCCGTGCCTGCGCCTCCGCCCGCGCCGCCCGTGGCCGTGCCCAGCCCCGCCCCCGTGCCGGTGGTCCGCAATGCCGAGCCCACGTCCCCTCCAGCGCCGGCCATTCTGAAGCCCTCCCGCGATCAGGCCCCCGCCACGCCGCCGCGCCAGCCGCAGACCGTCACCATTCCGGCCGGCACGCTGATCACCGTACGCCTGCGCGACACGCTTCGCGCCAGCAAGGCCGAGACGGACGAGACGTTTCACGCCACACTGGACCAGCCCATCATTGTCAACGGACTGGTGCTGGCCGAGCGCGGAACTCTACAGCGGGGCCGCATCACCGAATCGAGTGCGTCGGGCCGTGTCAAGGGCCGTGCCGCCCTGGCGCTGGAACTAACTCAACTGACCACTTCCGATGGCCAGACCTTGGACATCCAGACAGAGGCGTTTCGGAAGGAGGCGGACAGTAGCGCCAAGAGCGACATCGCCAAAGCCGGCGCACTGGCCGGCATCGGTGCAGCCATCGGCGCCATCGCCGGCGGAGGCAAAGGCGCCGCCATCGGTGCGGCTGCCGGTGGGGCGGCGGGCGCCGGTACCGTGCTCGCTACCAAGGGCAAGGACGCCGAACTCCCCAGCGAGACACGGATCACTTTCCGGCTGCGGGAGCCGGTCACTCTGACCGAGAGGCTCAACTAAACGCAGCGTCAGTATTGTTTGCGCAACGGCCGCTTGCTGACGCGCGCGGCTCAGTGCCAGTCTGTTTCCGAGCCGCGACCGTTAGGAAGCGGATGCGCAACTACTTATGACGCGCTGTCTAGCCGGCCGCGTGGGCGAAGGCCAGCACCGAGGGCTTCACCAGTTGCTCCCAGTCCTCGGTATCGATCTGGACCACGTCCTTGTGCGTGCCGGCGTTGAAGCTGATGGTCTCTTCCGCCATCAGCAGCCCGTCCACCCAAACCGGAATCTCCCAGAGCGTGCCATTGCCGAACGGCGGCATTGCGCCCAGTTCGCATTCCGGGAATAGATCCTGCAACTCCGTCTCCTTGGCCAGCCGCAGGTGGCGGGTGCCGAAGGCGGCGCGCAGTTCGTCCAGATCCACAATGCGATCCGACGGCAGCACCGCCATCGAATAGCCGTCCTCGCAGTGCACGATAACCACCTTGGCGAAGCTGCGCGGCGGCAGGTGCTCAGCCCGCGCCGTCTCCCGCGCCGTGTATGCCAGCGGGTGGATATCGTGGCGGTAAGACACGCTTCTCAGTTCCAAGAAGGCGATCAACCGGTCGAGAGTCCTCATGAAAACCTCCACAGTTCCGGACACTACTCCGTTTTTTCACCGGAAACAAGGGGGGGCGCCGCCGCGTCATACTGAAGGAGCGTCCCATGCTATCTTGCCTTGCGCTGTGTGCCTTCCTCCTGCTCCAGAATGTTGCCGCCCAAATTCCGGCCGGCCGCGTGGAGGCGCCCGGGAAGATTGCCATCGCGGCCATACAGCGGGCCCGCATCCCGGCGCTCCCGGTCAGCCTCAACATCGGGGACGGGCCAGCCTGGAGTGCCGCCCGGGGCCTCTCGGATCTCGAAAATTTCGTGCACGCGCGCCCGGAAACGGTTTCCCGGCTCGGCTCCATCGCCAAACCGGTCACCGCCGTCGCCGCCATGCAGCTTGTCGAGGAAGGCAAGCTGGACCTGGACGCTGAAGTGCAGCGCTACGTGCCGTCTTTCCCGCGCAGGAAATGGCCCATCACCGTGCGCCAGTTGCTCTCCCACCAGGCCGGCATTCGCAACTACCCGGGCGGCGAGATCAACAGCACGCGCCACTACCCCTCCGTCACCGAATCGCTCGCCATATGCAGCCGGGACAGTCTGTTGCACCAGCCCGCTACCCGCTACGCCTACACCACCTGCGGATTCAACCTGGCCGGCGTCCCTTGCGCCGAGCTGATCCAGCGCCGGATCATCCATCCCATCGGCGCCGCCACACTTCGGCTCGACCACGTTCATGCCCTTGTGCCCTATCGCGCCCGGGGCTACCGGAAACGTCCGGATGGCTCGCACGAAAACTGCGATCTGGCCAGCGCGCCGGATCTGGTCCGTTTCGCCCGCGCCCGGATGGACGGCCGCCTGCTGAAGCCGGCCACGATGAATGAGATGTGGACCGCGCGGCCGTTGAAAGACGGCGCCCCCACCGGTTACGCGCTGGGCCGGTCCGTGATGCGCCAGGGCGAACTGCGCGTCGTGTCCCACGGCCGCAACCAGCAGGGCATCCGATCCCATCTTGTGCTGGTACCGGAGCGACGCATCGCCATCGCCGTGCTCACCAATCTGGAAGAGTCCGGCGCGCCTGAAATCGGAAAGCAGATGCTCGACGAGATCCTGGGAGGCAATAACTGATGCTCGCCCTACTGATTCTGGCCTTTGTGCCCATTCCCTCC
>JBBQLF010000189.1:0-7814 GCA_038327695.1 Bryobacterales bacterium | reverse complement strand
CGGCCCCCGCCCGTTCGGAATGCTGGCAGAAATGGACCGCCCCCACCTCGCGCCGGTGGGCGCTCAGCCAGTACGCCAGCGCCGATTTCCCGCTGCCAGGGCCGCCCGTGATCCAGAGCGCCCTGGCGCCGCCGTCGGCCTTGATCCATTGATCGATCCTGGCGAGCAGCCATTTCTTGCCTGTGAATCGCTGGGCCTGTGCCCCGATATTGGGGCACTCCAGCGGCCGCAGCGCTTTCAGGACCCGGCTCTGCGCGCCGCCGAAATCCAGAGTGTCGTGTTCCAGGGCGTCCAGCAGGACCTGCAATTTGCGCCGGTAACAAGCCAGGCGCGATGCCAGCGGGACGCAATCGGTCATGTCCAGGTATTGGATCCGGCCGATCGAAAACGGCGGCTCCACGGCCACCACCATCACCGGGACGATCTTCAGCCGTCTGGTGACCGCGCGCGCCAGTTCGTTCAAGCAGTAGCCGTCCGGCTTGCGCACCGAATGCGGCGTCATGAGGAAGATCACGCGCCCACGCGCCCGGTCTTCCGAGACCCAATCCAGGGCCTGCGCCAGCGTCTCTTCCCAATCCACCCCGGCCCTGAGATCAATCCGGTCAAACCGCACGTCGTAGCCGGTCTTTCGCGTCAAGTCCTTATAGAGCTTCTCGGCCACTTCCACGTACTCGTCGTGGCCATAGCTGAGAAAAATGCGCGGCCGCTCCGGCGCCACACCGGCCCCACCGGCAGGACTCTCTATTCCCACGCTCGCCTCCTTCAGGAACGGGACATCGTTCTGAAAACCGGTACGATTGTGAGACTCCCGGCCTTCGGTGTCAAGGGGGGCGAACTCAACCGCGCTTACGGCATCAACAGGCGCAGGCAGACCGGCTGGCCGACGGTCATGCCTTTGCCCGTGGTCAGTAGTTTGCCCGTCTTCTGGTCGATCTCGAAAACGATAATGTTGTTGGTCTTCTGGTTGGCCGCCAGCAACCAGCGGCCCGCCGGATCAATGAAGAAGTTCCTGGGAACCTGGCCCTGCGTGGGCGTGCGGTCCAGCCAGGAGAGCTTGCCCGTCGTCTTGTCTACGGCGAAGACGGCGATGGAGTCGTCTCCGCGGTTGGAGGCATACAGCCACTTGCCCGATCCGTGCACCCGGATCTCGGCCGTGGAGTTCTTCGGCCCGCTGTAGTCCGCCGGCAGAGTCGCAATGGTCTGTATCTCGTCCATATGGCCCTCGCCGGTATAGGTGAACAGCGTGACCGTGGAACTCAACTCGTTCACGGAGTACCCCATCGTCAGCTTGGGATGCCAGGCAAAGTGGCGCGGGCCCGAGCCGGGGGCCAGGTTGACCGTGGTCTTCAGCGTCAGCGAGCCTTTCCCCGGGTTCATCTCGTAAACGCGGATCTCATCGGTGCCCAGGTCACAGCAGACGGCGAAGCGGCCGTCCGGCGTGGCGTTGATGGAGTGGGCGTGCGGCCCATCCTGACGCCCCTTCACCGGGCCTTTGCCCTCGTGCTGGAAGAACGAAACGGCCTCGCTGAGCTTGCCGTCCTCCAGGATCTGGTACGACGCCACGCTGCCGCCGCCGTAGTTGGCGATCATCGCCATCCTCCCGGCCCGATCCAGGGAGATGTGGCAAGGGCCGGGCCCCTTGGAGGAAACCTCGTTGAGCAGCGTCAGTTTGCCGCTGGCCCTGTCGATCGAAAACGCGCTGACGAAGCCGGTCTTCTGGCCTTGGTACTGTCCGGTCTCGCCAATGGAATAGAGATGCTTCCCACTCGGATGCAGCGCCAGAAACGTCGGGTTCGCCGTCTCGGCGGCCGTGGTCATCTCCGAGATCACCCCAGTGGCCAAATCGAACTTCGCCACCGAGATCCCCTTGTTCATCTGGTTGGTGTAGGCGCCGATGTAAAGCAGCGCGTTCCTGGCTTGGCCCAAGGCCAGGGGGGCGAAGGCTGAACTCATCAGGAGCGTGCGGCGTGAGATACTCATGCCGCTATCTCATCGCATTCGGAGCCGCGCCGCAACCACGCCACGCGCCAGGCCAGCGCCGCTCAGTTCTCTTTCAGTTCGATAATCGTCGCGCCCGTGCCGCCCTCCGAGGGCCCTCCGGCATAGAACTTCTCCACATGCGGGTGCGCCTTGCATAGATCCTGCACCATCCTGCGCAAAATCCCCATGCCATGGCCGTGCACCACCCGCACGCGCAGGACACCGGCCATCACCGCCGAATCCAGAAAGCGGTCCACCTCTTCCAGCGCCTCCTCGGCATGTTTCCCGATCAGGTTGATCTCGCGCGTCAACGTGTCCCAACGCGGGCCCGCTGAAAACGTCACGCCCTTGGGCAGCATCGTCGCTGGCGTGCCGCCATCGGGCAGCACTTCCGTCACCTCGCTGACGGGAACCTGCATTTTCAGGAAGCCCACTTCCACGTCGAGCATCCCGTTGGCCAGCACCTTCCGCACCCGCGCCGGGCCGCTCACGTCCCGCAGCCGCACGCGCCCGCCTTCCTTGATCTGGTCCTTCGGGGCCTGCTTCTTCGGCGTGTCGCGCTGCCCCAGCGTCTCCACGGACTCCTGAAACTCGCGCTTCGTGCGCGCCACCTGCCGCAGCACCTTCTCCGCCACCTTGCGCTGCTCCGGAGCCGACAGTGCGCTCTCAATTGCCTCCCGGGCCTGCTGGTCAAACCGCTTCTGCGCCTCCGCCGCGCCCTCTTCAAAGTCGCGCTGGCGCCGCCGCTCGCGCGTTTCCATCTCCTTCAGCAACTGCCGTTCGCGCTCTTCCAACTCCTGCTTGCCGCGCCTGAGTTCCGCCGCCTCGGCTGAGACCTCGCCGATCTTCGTCTCCAATTGATCCAGAAACCGCGCGATGTCGCGCTCGGTGGTTGACATCGCCGCGCGCGCCCGTTCCAGCAGCCGCGCCGGCAGCCCCAGCCGCATGGCAATGTCCAGGCCGGCGGACTTGCCCGGAGCCCCCGTTCGCAGCACGTAGGTCGGCTCCAGCGTCTCCTCGTTGAACCCCATCGACGCATTCAGAACGCCGGCCGTGTTGGCGCCGTATACCTTCAAGGCCAGCAGATGAGTCGACGCCAGCGTAAACGCACCGTGTTGCCGGAACTCGTCCAGGATGGCCACGCCCAGCGCCCCGCCCTCCTCCGGATCGGTGGCGCGCCCAAGTTCGTCCAGCAGCACCAGCGCGCCGGAGGTCGCCCCCTCCACCATCTCCTTGATCCGCGCCACATGCGCGCCGAAACTCGACAGGCTCTGCTCGATGCTCTGGTTGTCGCCGATATCGGCCAGCACATCGTCGAACAGCGGAAACTCGGCCTCCTCGGCCGGCACCGGCAGCCCGCTTTGCGCCATCAGCGCCAGTAAGCCAACGGTCTTCATGGCCACGGTCTTGCCGCCCGTGTTGGGGCCGCTGATCAGCAGCGTCCGCTTGGATTCGTCCAGTTCGAAAGACACCGGCACCACGCGTTTCTGTTGCCGGCGCAGTACGTCTTCCAGCAGCGGATGGCGCGCGCCGTTCAGTATCAGCCGCGGGCTGGAGTCCGCCGAAAAGCGCGGAATCACGCAGCGGAACTCCTCGGCGAAACGGGCCTTGGCGAAGATCAGATCCAGCACGGCCAGCGCGCGTGCCGCCGCCCGGATCTCGTGGGCATGCTCGCGCAGCCGGTCCGTCATGTCGCGCAGAATCCGGTACGTCTCGCGGATCTCCTCCTCTTGCAGCCGCACCAGATCGTTATTGAGGTCGATGGTCTCCAGCGGCTCCAGGAACAGCGTCTGCCCGCTGCCGCTGGCCGCATGGACCACGCCCGGCAGCTTCCGCTTCGCCCCAGGAATAACCGGCACCACGAAGCGGTCATTACGGATGGTGACGAACTCCTCCTGCAACAGCCCGTCGTCGCGGTGCGCCTTCAGAAAGCGCTCGAGGGAATCCGTGATGTCCCGCCTCTGCCGCTCCATATCGCGCCGGATGCGCCGCAGCGCCACGCTGGCGTCGTCCGAAAGCGACCCGTCCGGCAGAATCTTGCCGGAGATCTCGCGTAGCGCCTGCCGGAAATCGCCGATCTCCGCCGCCAGCCCGGCCAGCCGGGGGAACTGCGCGCCGCGCCCGCCGAGCGCCTGCCTCACTTCCGTGGCCCGCTCCAGCACCGTCGCCAGCTCGCTGATCTCCAGGCCCTCCAGCACCGTCCCTTCGATGCGCAGCTTCGCCGACGTCTCGCTCACGTCCGGCAGCCCTTCAAACCGGAGCCGCACGGGCATCTCCCCACCCCGCGTGGGCGGCCGCGACGCATCGTTCAGGTACGCCATCGCCTCGGCCGCCTCCGCCAGTTCGGCCTCCAGACGGACGCGGTCCTCGCGGGGCCGCACGGCATCCAGCAGCTTCCGGCCCGCAATGCTCGCCACGTAGCGGCCCACCAAGGCGCGCAGCCGTTCGTACTCCAACAGTTTCAGGCTCTCTTGATTCATCGGCGCAACCGCAAACCCTTCTCGATCACCGGCGGCGTGCCCGGTGCCATCTTCAACTCGTGCAGGCGGTCCAGCCCCACCCAGGCCGCCGCGGCCACGTCGCTGGCCGCGGCCAGTGCCCCGCTCTCGTACTCGCACAGGTAGTCCACAATCACGTAGTGGTACTCCGTCCGTCCGCCCGCGTCCGGCATGATCCGCTCGAACACGGCGGCCACTTCCACCGGCCGGATCGTCAGCCCGGTCTCTTCCAATACCTCCCGCCGGACCGCGCATTCCAGCCGCTCGCCAGTCTCCACCATGCCGCCCGGCAGCGTCCACCAGCCCTTCAACGGCTCCTGGCCTCGCTCAATCAGCAGGACGTCGCCGCCGCGGAACACCACCGCGCCCACACCCAATAACGGGCGCACCGGGTATTGCCGGCTGCCGGAGAGCTGGCCGCTCACTGCCCCGGTCCCCAGCCCTTCACGTCCAGCCGGATCAGCAACAAATGGCCGCGCGCCGTCACATAGAGGCCCTGCAGGTCCGCATCGCCGAACGCCAGGTTGGACGGCTTTTCCGCCATCTCAATCATGTGCACAAACTGCCCGCCGGCTGTATAGACGGCGATGCCCCGGCAGGCGGCATAGATGTTGCCCTTCTCGTCAGTCTTGAGGCCGTCCGGCACGCCGTCGATGTCCGTGATCAGGATCCGCTCATTGCTGGCCGCGCCGCCACGGTCCAGGTCGTAGACCCGGATCACCCGCTCATCGGAACCGGCCACATACAGGAGCCGCCCGTTGGGCGAAAGCGCAACCCCGTTGGGGCGCTTCGCATGGCGTGCGATGACGCTCAGCTCACCTTTCGACGTGATGCGGTAGACGCCGTAGAACGGCAACTCCTTCGTATCGTCCTGCTTGCCGAATGCCGGATCGGTGAAATAGATGTTGCCGTCCTTGCGGACCACCACGTCGTTCGGCGCGTTGAGCCGCTTGCCCTCGAACTTGTCCGCCAACACCTCCACCTCGCCCTTGGCATTGCGCCGCGTCACCCGCCGGTTGCCGCCCTCGCAACTGATCACCCTGCCCTTTTCGTCGATCGCGTTGCCGTTGGCCCCGCCGGTCCCCTCGCGCACCAGCTCCACGCCCTTGCCCGGGACCAGCTTATGCAGCCGGTCGTTCGGGATGTCGCTGAATAGCAGGTATCCGTCCGGTGACCACACCGGACCTTCGGTGAACCGGAACCCGGCCCCCACCCGCGAGACCTTAACTTGCGAAAAGTCCTGCGCCACCGCCAGGGTGGCAATCAGCGCCAGGAGTGTGATTCGGCCCATACCTTCATTGTAGGGGCCGCCGCCGGCGCAATCAGCGCACCAGCGGGTCTTCGATCCACGGCGGCGTCGCCTCGATCAACCGCCCGAGCTCCGGCTCCACCCGGTCCATCTCGGTCTTCATCCGCCAGGCGACATCCCTGTAACTGAAGTGACCCTTCACACCGCTCCGCAGCTTGGCGATGTACTCGGCCTCGGCGAAGTCCATCTGGAACAGGAACCGGCCGCGCGCCGCAAACGGCAGCAGGTAGTGGCCCGCCAGTTCCGGCAATCCCTCAGCGCTCGCCCGCGCTCCGGCCAGCGCCGCCTCATACAGTTCAGTAAGACCGGCCTCGGCCATCATCGCCGGCGTCGAGAAACCGTGCCGCCAGGTGAACGCTTGCCGCGTCTGGTGGCAGCGGCGGTGGCGGTGCATATCCCGATAGGCGCCGATATCGATCAACATGTCGTACGCATACGGCCCGCCGCGGAATTCCCGCAACAGCTCGTCCCGCCGCGAGCGGCTCTGGAGCGCCACGTCCAGCACCTCGGCCTGGCGCGCCCGGCTCCACCCGGCAGCCAGCGCGTACAATTCCTGGAACGGCCAATCTGTCGCCGCGTACAGCAGCGTCGCCGCGATTTGCGCCAGCGGCTCTGTGCACTTGGTCAGTTCCACTGCTTCGGCGCCGCGCTCCACACGGGCCGGCAGATTCTGCCGGGCCCACGCCGCCACGTCCGCCACGGCTCGGCCCGGATAGCCGTCCGGCTCAACATACCTGGCCAGGGTCGGCGCCACCGGCTCTTGCGCTTCGTTGCCCAGGACGCAGTGCGGTGGCGCGGCGCAAGCCGCCGCAGCCTCCGCGCCCAACGCGCGCACCTCCGCATACGGGCTGGCCTTCAACCGCCGGATCTGCTTTTCCAGCGTGCGGATGCTGGTCACCTGGCCCACGCCCGTGGGGATCCCCAGAAACAGCACGTAGCGCGCCACGTCAAACGCGCGCGCCGTGAGGTTGCGCTGGTAGGCATCCGCCTTCATGCCCTCCGGCTTTGGCAGCCGCGCGCAGAGATACTGGTTCGCCCGGCTGTGGATCTCGCGGTAGCAGTACAGCAGCTTCTCGGCCGCCGCCCGGTAGATCTCCGTCTCGGCGCCGCTGAGTTCCGGCGGGATCACGAAGCCGGACTTGGAGAAATCCTGATATCGCGACGAGCGCGCCTGCCCGTCCCACAACTGCTCGTCCTCAATCTCGATGGCCGCAATCTCGCTGGCGCCCTCAAAGCACAGGGCCAGATGGCCGAGATCCGCAATAGAGGCGTGGCCGTACTGGAAGTAAAAGCTCTCCAGGAATTTGGAGGAATCGTGCCCGCGCACCCACTCCACGGACTCCCGGATCGAATCAGGCGACCGGCTGTAGCGGGCCAGCGCGTAGGCTAGTTTTTCGGGCGGCATCGGCCCAACGGAGATCACTCGGGACACGGCTGTTATCATAGCGAACACCCGCATGAAACTACGAATCCAGCGCCTCCACCCCGACGCCGAACTGCCCGCCTATGCCCACGGTCCAGCCGAAGACGCGGGCCTGGACCTCAAGTCGCTCGCCGATGTCGAACTCCAGCCCAACGTGCCCGCCCTGGTGCCTACCGGCCTCGCCATCGAGCTCCCGCCCGGCTTTGAGGCGCAGATTCGCCCCCGCAGCGGACTGGCCCTGAAACACGCCATCACGCTGCCCAACTCACCGGCCACCATAGATCCCGGCTATCGCGGCGAGATCCGCGTGATTCTCCTCAACCTGGGCCGCGAACCCTATCAGGTGCACAAGGGTGACCGCATCGCCCAGATGGTGATCGCCCGCTATGAGCCCGTGGAGTGGGCCGAAGTCGAACTAAGCGAGTCCGCGCGCGGCGCCGGCGGATTCGGCTCCAGCGGGCGGTAAGGGTCTGTTCCGAAATAGCGGATCCAACCACTCCCTCCTGGTTGTGCCTCGGAAGCGCCTTCTGAGCCGCGCGCGTCAGAACGTGTGAAGAAATATGCAAAATCGGTGAACCGGCCGCGTGGGGGAATACGAAACCAT
>JBBQLF010000188.1:0-7855 GCA_038327695.1 Bryobacterales bacterium | reverse complement strand
CAATATTGACGAGGCCGACCGCGCCGTCAGCTACATCAAGGTAGCAGCCAAAAAGACGTTCACGCGAGCCGTACTAGCCGATATCGGTAGTTTTGGCGCTATGTACAAGCTATCAGGTTACAAGCGGCCGGTATTGATTTCCTCCGCCGACGGCGTGGGCACTAAGATCAAGGTCGCCTTCCAAACCGGCCGCCACGATACCGTCGGCCAGGATCTGGTCAACCACTGCGTCAACGACATCGCCGTGCAGGGCGCCGTGCCGCTCTTTTTCCTCGACTATTTCGCCGTCGGCAAGTTGAATGCCGAGGTCGCCGGCCAGATCGCCACAGGGCTGGGCAAGGCCTGCGAAGAGAATGGTTGCGCGCTGATCGGCGGTGAAACCGCGGAGATGCCAGGCCTCTACCAGCCGGGCGAGTACGACCTCGCCGGCTTCATCGTCGGCTGCGTGGAGCAGAGCAAACTCCTCACCGGCGCCACCATTCTCCCGGGTGACATCCTGCTCGGACTGCCCTCCACGGGACTCCACACCAACGGCTACTCCCTCGCCCGCAAGCTCCTGTTTGACACTGCCGGCTACAGCCCGAAGACGTTTCTCCCGGAGCTTGACGGCACCATCGCCGACGAACTCCTCAAGGTCCATCGCAGCTACCTGAAGCCCATTCAGAAACTCATGAAGGCCGGGTTGCTCGCGGGCGCGGCCCACATCACCGGCGGCGGCATCACGGACAACACGCCGCGCATCCTGCCCAAGGGGCTTGCCGTCGAAATCAAGCTCGGCTCCTGGCCCATCCTCCCCGTGTTTGAGCTCATGCGCCGCATCGGCAACATCCCCGACGACGACTACCGCCGCACGTTCAACCTCGGCATCGGGATGATCCTGGTCATCCCCCAGAAGAAATTGATCAAGGCGGAGCGCGCGCTGAAGAGCCTGAAGCAGCCCTTCCACCAGATCGGCAAGGTGATCAGACAGCCGCGCGGCAAGGGCCGGGTGATCTACAAGTGAAGCACCTGGCAATCCTCGTGTCCGGCCGGGGGTCCAACTTCGAGGCCATCGCCCGCAACATCCGCGAAGGCCGTCTGAAGGCTGAAATCGCCGCCGTGGTCGCCAACAACCCGGAATCGCCGGCGCTCCAGACCGCTGCCGCGCTCGGGCTGCACACCATTTCCCTGCTTTCCAAGGGCATTGACACGGACGCCTACGCGCGCATGGTGGTAGACACGCTGGCGCCGCTCGGGATTGACCTGATCATCCTGGCCGGCTTCATGCGCCGCGTCGGCCAGCCCTTGCTCGACGCCTATCCGAGACGCATCCTGAACATCCACCCCTCGCTCCTGCCCGCCTTCCCCGGTCTCCACGTCCAACAGCAGGCGCTCGACTACGGCGTCCAGTTCTCCGGCTGCACCGTCCACTTCGTCGATGCCGGCCTGGATACCG
The DNA here is from genome assembly GCA_038327695.1 of Bryobacterales bacterium. Taxonomy (GTDB): domain Bacteria; phylum Acidobacteriota; class Terriglobia; order Bryobacterales; family Bryobacteraceae; genus Paludibaculum. The sequence goes on along the minus strand of JBBQLF010000188.1, from coordinate 6,420 downwards.
GCCCCATTATCAAACAGGCCGTGGTCCCGGTTGTGCCCGGCGACACGGTCGAATCCCTGGCAGCCAGGATCCTGGTGGAGGAACATCGGATCTACACCGAGGCCATCGCGCTGGTGCTCGACGAGAAACTGTGACCCGCCAACGCCTCGTGCCCGCCGCGCTCTTCGCCGTGGTCTTCCTGGTCCACCTCTTGAGCCCCGTTGCCACCCCGTTCGATTCCCGTTGGACCGTATACACCGCCCTCAGCATCATCCACCAAGGCAACGCGGATCTCGACGAATTCCGGCCCGCTCTCAAAGCTGAGGACTGGTACGCCATCGAGTGCATCGGGGCCGGCGGCCAGCGCCTCTACCCGCTGAATCCCGGCGATGATTGCGCCGGCCGCGCCTACAACTTCTATCCCGTCGCCGTCCCCATACTGATCACACCCGCCATCGCCGCACTGGAGTGGACCCTGCCCGCCCTGCGCCCCCTGGCCGCCTACGCCGCCCCCGGGCCCCGCCGCGCCTTCCTCTCAGGAGATCTGGCGGGGAGTTCGATGCTCGTCGAACTCCTCCTCGCCTCGGCCCTCATCGCCGCCGCCGCCGTGATCCTCTTCCTGTTCGCGGGCCAACTCGCCGATTGGCGCGCGGCCCTCGTCATCGCCCTGATCTTCGCATTCGCCACATCGGCGTGGTCCACCGGCAGCCGGGCGCTGTGGATGCACGGCTTTTCCATGCTGCTTCTGCCTGCGGGCCTATGGGCGATGTGGCGCGGCCGGTGGGCGCTGGCGGGCAGCGTGCTTCTCCTGGCCTTCTTCGTTCGCCCCACCAACGTGATACCGCTGGCCTTTGCCGGCGTTTGGGCGCTCACCCAGGGCCGCCGCGCCGTGGTTCGTTTCGCGCTCGGGGCTCTTCCGGTGATGCTCGTCTTTGTCAGTATCAACGCCGCCACCTACGGCACCATCCTGGCGCCGTTCTTCTTCCCCGCACGTGCCAACACGGCCTCGCTCGCCCTCCACGCGCGATTCGGCGAAGCGCTTCTCGGCAACCTCATCAGCCCATCGCGCGGGCTCTTCGTCTACACGCCCATCGCGCTGTTCTCGCTCTATGGCGTCTGGCTCTGGATTCGTGACACCAAGCGAAGGGTCCTCGGAGTCTACCTCGCCGCCGTCTTCATCACCCACTACTTGCTGATGTCCTCCTATGAGGACTGGTTCGGCGGCCACAGCTATGGCCCACGCTACTTCTCGGATCTCTCTTCTCTCTTCGCGCTGGCCCTGCTGCCGGTCCGTGGCCGGATCCGCTGGGTGGCGGGCCTCGCGCTGGCCGTCAGCCTCTTTATGCACGCTCAGGGCGCCTGGTGTTGGCCGTGCGTGGACTGGAACTCGCGGCCAGTCAACATACGGTACAGCCAGTGGCGCCTCTGGGACTGGAGCGACCCGCCCTTCCTGCGCAACTTCCGCGCCCCGATTGGTGCGGATCCCTACTTCTCCAACAGGAAGTGACCGGCAATCATTGCGTCGATGCCGCTGGAATAGAAGCTGCGCACCGCGTCCCGGGGCGTGCATACCATTGGCGCCCCGAACAGGTTGAACGATGTATTGTAGAGCACCGGCAGACCCGTCTTGGCGCCCCAGGCCAGCAGCAGCTTGTGGTAGAGCGGGTTCTCCGCGGCGTCCACGGTGTGCACGCGGACCAGTCCGTCACCCATCACGGCGCTCTCAAAAGTCTTGCGGTATGCATCGTGCACGCGGCCCACTGTCGCCAGGAAGCGGGCATTGGCCCCCACTTCGAAATACTCGGAAGCCAGCTCGGCCGGCACTGAGGCGGCGAACTTGCGAAACGGCTCGCGGTGCTTGATGTAGACGTTCAGGTTCTCAGTGGAGTAGCGGTTGAGCGGCGAGGCCAGAATGGAGCGGCGGCCCAGGGCGCGCGAGCCGAACTCCATGCGGCCCTGCATCCAGGCGACGATCCTGTCGGAGGCGAGTTGACCGACGGCCGCGCCGAGAAGTTCCTCCGTCGTCAGCATGTAGCGGAAACCCAGCTTGCAGTTTTCCAGCACCTGCTTGATCTCTTCCGGAGTGAACTCAGGGCCCAGTGCCACCGTCTCCATCGCATGCCGCTCCTGGCGGCCGTGCACGGTGTGCCAGGCGTAGTAGGCGGCCCCGATGGCCGTGCCGCTGTTGCCCGCCGCCGGCTGCACGAAAACCTTGTTCCATTTGCCGCTGCGTTCGAGCGACGCCACCAGAAGCCCGTTTAGGGCCAGCCCACCAGCCAGACAGAGATTGCCGCCTTCGCCGGCCAGTTCAGCCACCATTTCCTCGACCGCCTGCTGCAAACTGGCCGCAATTGCTGGCTTTAGCGCCACAGGAATCGCATCACCGTCCACCAGGCCGAGAGTCTCATAGAGCTTGGCGCTGAAGCCGCCGCCGCCCACCCGGCCCGCGTCGAACCACGAACGGTCCAGCCGCATACCGGCCAGCATGGAGCGGAACATCGCAGTGTGGGACGGAGTGCCCGACGTGGAAAGCCACTGCACCTTGTGCTCATCGGCATTGGCGTGAAACCCGAGCAACTCCGTCACCCGGCTGTACAGCTCGCCGAGGGAATCCGGATAGCTGATCTCATGGTTGAGAGTAAGCTGTGACCCTTCAGCCTGCCAGCGCGCGCCGCAGCGAAAATCCCCGACGCGGTCGAGCGTCAGAACAGTCGCCCGCTGGAACGGCGAGGCGTAGTAGGCGGAGGCGGCGTGGGCGTGATGGTGCTCCACGGAAACAATCCGCGCATTCGGACACAGGTAGCGCATGGATACCTGCACGCGGTGCACGCCCGCCCTTTCGGAAAAAGGCCGCGCCATTGCGACGGTGTCGACATCGGCGGTAGTGGCGCCCGCCAGACGCAGGGCGGCCTGGATGGCCTCCGCGGTATGCGCCGAGCCCAGCTTGGTCTGCTCCACCGCTGAGACGATCTTGCCGTCCACGAGCACAGCGCACGCGGGATTTCTGGTGAGGCCGCCTAGTCCGACGATGACCATGCTGCTACTTTGCCGCCTTTCCTGACTGGTTCTTCTCGATCTTCGCCCATGTGTCGCGCAGGCCCAGCGTGCGGTTGAAGACGGCTCGCTCTGCCGTACTGTCGCGGTCCACGCAGAAGTAGCCCATGCGCTCAAATTGGAACTTTTCGCCGGCCGAGACGCCCGCCAGACTCGGCTCCAGTTGGGCGCCTTGGAGGACTTCCAGCGACTTCGGATTGACGTTCTCCGTCCAATCCTGCCCGCGGCTGGAATCGTTCGGGTCTTCCGTCAGGAAGAGGTTCTCGTACAGCCGCACTTCCGCCTCGATGGCATGCTGGGCGGACACCCAGTGAATGGTGGATTTCACTTTGCGCCCATCCGGAGTGTTGCCGCCGCGCGTGGCGGGGTCGTACGAGCAGTGCACTTCCACCACCTCGCCCGCGTCGTTCTTCACCACGCCCGTACAGGTCACCAGATAGCCGTAGCGCAGCCGCACCTCGCGACCCGGCGAGAGGCGGTAGTAGTTCTTCGGAGGATCCTCGCGGAAGTCCTCCTGCTCGATGTAGAGCACCCTGGAAAACGGAACCTGCCGCGTGCCGGCGCTGGCGTCTTCCGGATTGTTGATGGCCTCCATCATCTCCACCTGATCCTCGGGGTAGTTGTCGATCACCACCCGCAGGGGACGCAGGACCGCCATCACCCGGGATACGCGCTTGTTCAGATCCTCACGCACGGCGTGCTCCAGCAGGCCCAGCTCATTAATCCCGTTGGTCTTGGAGACGCCAATGCGCGAGCAGAACGTGCGCAATGCCTCTGGCGTAAACCCGCGCCGCCGCACACCGCTGAGGGTGGGCATGCGCGGGTCGTCCCAGCCGCTTACCACGCCATTCTGCACCAGCGTGAGCAGCTTGCGCTTGCTGAGCAGTGTGTAGGTCAGGTTCAGGCGGTCAAACTCAATCTGCTGCGGCGCAAAGATACCGAGCGATTGGATGTACCAGTCATACAGCGGCCGGTGGTCTTCAAATTCCAGCGTGCAAATCGAGTGCGTAATGCCCTCAATGGAATCGCACTGTCCGTGTGTGTAGTCGTACATCGGGTAGATGCACCACGTGCTGCCCGTGCGGTGGTGATCGGCATGCAGAATGCGGTACATCACCGGATCGCGCATGTTCAGATTGGCCGACGCCATATCCACCTTGGAGCGCACCGTGCGCGAACCGTCCGGAAACTCGCCGGCCTTCATGCGTTCAAACAGGTCCAGGTTCTCTTCCACGGAGCGATTGCGGTACGGGCTCTCCTGGCCGGGTTCGGTGAGAGAGCCGCGCGTTTCGCGGACCTGCTCGGCGGTGAGGTCGCAGACATAGGCCTTTCCTGCCTTGACCAGTTGTACCGCACAGAGGTAGAGCTGGTCGAAGTAATCGGAGGCGTAGAACAGCCGGTCTTGCCAGTCGCCGCCCATCCAGTGCACGTCTTCAATGATGGAATCGACATACTCCACATCTTCCTTGGTGGGGTTGGTGTCGTCAAAGCGGAGGTTGAACTTGCCGTTGAACTCCTGCGCGAGCCCGAAGTTCAGACAGATGCTCTTGGCATGGCCGAGGTGCAGATAGCCGTTCGGCTCCGGCGGAAAGCGAGTGTGAACGCGGCCGCCGTTCTTGCCATTGGCAATGTCCTGGATCACGATGTCGCGGACGAAGTTCGACTGGCGCGCCGCTACCGGGGCCGTCTCATCAGTGGGCATGGTCATGTTGGTTTCTCAGCTTCCGAACGGCCTGATCGATGCGGACGAGGCAAGTCTCGCGGCCAAGTACTTCCAAGGTCTCAAACAGAGGCGGGGCCACCTTTCGCCCGCACACCGCCACACGAATCGGCTGGAACATCTGGCCGGCCTTGATGCCGAGCGCGGTGGCTTCCGCCCGAAGGACGGAGTCCAGCCCGTCGTGCGAAAACTCGGCGCCATCCAGCGCAATCCGCGCCCGTTCCAGCACCCGAAGCGCCATGGCGGCATCGCCCTTCTGCGGCGTCAACTCGACCGGATCGTAGTCCGGCAACTCGGGCAAGAAGAAGAAGTCGGCCACCGAAAGCACGTCGTTCAGCGTCTTGATGCGTTCCTGGATCAGGGGGGTGATCTTGAGCAGTTTCTCCGGCGCTATGACGAATCCGGCCGCCGCTACGACGGGCGCAAGTTGCGTGGCCAGTTCTTCCACAGGCAGCGCGTAGATGGTCTGCGAATTCAGCCACAGCGCCTTGGGGTCGATGGGATCTTCTTCCGTGAAATTCACCACGGCGTTGGGACGGTTCACGCCTTCAAACGAAAAGGCATCAATCAGCTCCTGCCGCGTCATCTTCTCCCGGTCGTCCTTCGGGTTCCAGCCGAGCAGGCACAGGAAATTGACGTAGGCATGCGGCAGGAAACCGGCGTCGAAGTACGTCATCACCGAGACCACCGGGCCGTGCTTGCGCTTGGAGAGTTTGGCGCCATCGGGCGCGGTCAGCAGGGGCAGATGCGCAAACAGCGGCGAAGGCACGCCGAGAGCCTCAAAGATGAGGATGTGTTTGAACGTGTTGGACAGGTGATCCTGGCCGCGCACGACATGAGAGATGCGCAGATCGGCGTCGTCCACGCACGAGGCGTGGTGGTAGGTTGGCGCGCCATTGGAACGCAGCAGCGCAAAGTCCTCAATGTCGTCGCAGGACTTCGATTGCGCACCATAAACCAGATCCGTGAACTCCACCCGCCGGCCCGTCTCGCGCGGCACTCGGAAGCGCAGTACGAAGGGCTCTCCCGCGACGGCGCGACGCTCGCTCTCCCCGGCGGAAAGCGCGCGCATCTCCGGATTGCACAGCCAGGCGCCCGCTTCCGAACTCCGCTCCGCCGGCGCCGCATTCATGGGCGTGAAGTCGCGGTAGGCAAAGCCGCGCTCGAAGATCTCCCAGGCCTTCACCCGGTAGAGTCCCAGCCGCTCACTCTGCTGATAAAACTCGTCCCAGCCGAGGTCCAGCCAGTTGAGCCCGTTGAAAATGGAATCCAGTGACGCCTGCGTATTCCGTTCGACGTCGGTGTCGTCGATACGCAGGATCATGGTGCCCTTCTGCTTTCGCGCAAAGAGCCAATTGAAAATGAAGGTTCGGGCGCTGCCGATATGCAGGTAGCCCGTGGGGGAAGGAGCGAATCGAACTCGAACCATTAATCTACTAGTGTACCTGATGGGGCTCAGTGCTACCCTGAAGGTGCCTCCTACACCATGCCTTTGCTGGGATCTCTGTATGGCCGTTGGATGAGCCGGTGGGAACAACGGCTCTGCTTTGCGGCTACCAATCGCGTCGTGCGCCCCTTCACGCGGGCACGGCGATCTCGACGGCGGTGGGCATGGCCCGCGGTGACTCGCTGAACAAGGAAGGCTTTGACCCCGCAACCAATCCCAA
>JBBQLF010000187.1:0-7861 GCA_038327695.1 Bryobacterales bacterium | reverse complement strand
TGGTTACAGGAAACAAGAGACTTACGCGCCAGCGGCGCGGATGATGTCGCCAGCCCCGCACCACGCCACGTGGCAGAACCTGTTTTCGGCGTGGGCAACTCTAAATGAGCAGAGGTGGGTCATTTCTCGTGAGCGCCGAGGAGTCTTGGACCCCAGCGGTTTTGGAACTTCGAAGTCGCTGACGTGCTGGCGCTGGAAAGGGCAGCCGCTGGAGGCCTGGAAGGCGCGGTTTGGGTTGGGGCCTATTTCTGCGGACAGTTATCGCCAGGCCCGGATCAGGGTGCGAATGCCGAGTTGGGGGGACAGAGCGGGAGAATCGGCAGGTGGAGAAAGATGGACATGACTGCGGTTGGGAGAGAGGGAGCGGGACAGTCCGAGCCCGAAGGTTGTCCTCAGGGCGGCGAGATGACGGCCTGAACGCAAAAGATAACTTCGAGTTCAACCGGACCGTTCAGTATCGACAGCAAAGGAAGGACCCGCGGCTGTGTGACAGAATCCTTCACTTGTGACAGAAAGAGGCGTATGTATAGGTCATATGGCCCGCACCGTCCACCGAAGTACTCGGTATCGCAGGTGGTGGGGTACATCAAGGGCAAAAGTGCGGTCCATCTTGCGCGCGTGTACGGAGAGCGGAAGCGAAACTTCGCCGGACAGCATTTCTGGGCCAGGGGATACTTCGTGTCCACGGTGGGCCGAGACGAAGCAGTAGTCCGTGAGTATATTCGGAACCAAGAAAAGGAGGATGAGCGGCTGGACCAGTTGAAGCTGGAGTACTGAACGCCACCGTTGAGGTGGCTCGCAAGTAACCGGGGCCGCGTCAGCGACCCCGCATAGCCGCGTTGAGCGGCTCACAACAATAAGGCCCAGGGCTTTGCCGGGGGATATTTACTGAGACTGCCTGACGAGGGTGCGAGCCAGCGTGACGGCACCGTTGGCGTTGTCGCTGTAGCCGTCCGCGCCGATTTCGTGGGCGAATTGGGCGGTGACGGGCGCGCCGCCCACCATCACCTTGACCTGGTCCCGGACACCGGCCACTTTCAGCGCCTCGATGGTGGTGCGCATGGAGGGCATCGTCACGGTGAGCAGGGCCGAGAGACAGACGATGTTGGCGCCACGCTCCCGGATGGCGGCGATGAACTTCTCCGGCGAAACGTCAGCGCCGAGATCGGCTACTTCAAAGCCGCCCCCCTCCAGCATGGAGGCCACCAGGTTCTTGCCGATGTCGTGGAGGTCGCCCTTGACGGTGCCGATCACCACGCGCCCCGCCGGCTGCGCGCCCTGCGCCGCCAGCAGGGGCCGCAGGATCGCGAGCGATCCCTTCATCGCGCGGGCGGAGAGGAGCAGTTCCGGCACGAAGTAGTCTTCGCACTCAAAGCGCCGGCCCACTTCGTCCATGGCGGGCACCATGTAGTTGGTAATCAGGTCAAGCGCGCCAGCGCCTGCCGCCAGCGCCTCCTCCGTGGCCGCGATGGCGGTCTTCTGGTCACCGTTCAGAACGGCATCATAGAGCTTCTGATAATCAGCCATGTTGTACTCCGTTGAATTCGTGAACTGCGTCGATCATCGCGACGATGTTGGCAACCGGCGTGCCGGACTGGATGTTGTGAATGGCGTCAAAGACAAAACCGCCGCCGGGCGAAAAGATCTGGCAACGGCGCAGGACTTCCACGCGGACTTCTTCCGGCGTGCCGAACGGCAGTGTCTTCTGCGTGTCCACGCCGCCACCCCAGAAGACCAGCCGGTCTCCGTATTTCGCCTTGAGGGCCGCGGGGTCCATGCCAGTTGCGGAGCATTGGACCGGGTTGATGATGTCGAAGCCGGCGGCGATGAAACCCTCGAATAGCTTCTCCACGCTGCCGCAGGAATGTTTGAAACACTTCCACTGTGTATTGGCGTGGACCCAATCGTTGACCGCCTTATAATACGGCAGCCACAGGTCATTGAACGTGCGCAGGGAGCAGAACTGCGAGGTCTGGGTGCCGAAGTCCGTGCCACACAGGAACACGGCGTCCACGCTGTCGCCGATGGCGGCATGAATCCGGGCCAGATTCCCCAGGCCCACCTCACACTGGTGCTCGAAGATCTTGTGGACGTAGTCCCGGCGGCTGGAAGTGGACATGTACCATTCGGCCACGTCGCGAATGCCCTTAGGGGCCTTGAGGAACGGCGCAGGCACCAGCGCAATGTCGCCGAAGGCGGTGCCTCCGAATGTCGCCAGAATCCCGCACTGGCGGGCCTGGGCGGCGGCCACGCTGGAACGGACATGTTCCAGATCAGCGTCCTTGATCGGCGAGAACTCCTCGAGGTTATCCTCGACGTTCAGGGTTTCCTCGGTGAAAGGCGGCTGGCGCACGATGGTATCGAAAAACGCGCTGCCCATCGGCATGCGCCCGCTGGGGGGCGCGGTGCGATCCCCCTCGGGGTAGATCTGAATGTCTCCGTTGGGCTCGACCGTAGTCTGAAAATCGGTGGAGACCAGGACGGTCTGGCCCCGGAAATCCCACTCCTTCCACTCCGAGTTCGGGAAGCCGAACATGGTATTGCGCGGGAATACGCCGGTGACGTCGAGCCCCATGGCCAGGCGCAGATCCTCGTCCACCAAGCCCAGCATCTGGTAGGGTTCGTGCACGCGCACGGGACGCTGTTCCAGGCCATAGTGGTCACGCAGGGCGGCGACGCAGGCGACATGGATGCCGGTGACGGCGGAGCCGCCGAAGTCAATGGGGATGCGATCCGGCTGGCGGTGTGCGAGCGCATCGAGAAGCCGTTGGCGGGATGGTGGGATCATGCGGAGTCCTTTCCTACAAAGTGGAGATGGCCCAGCGGGGCGGCGTGAGTCTGGTGGTGGACATGACAGAACTCCTGAAACGGCTGGCCGGAACCGTACACGGTTCAGGATCAGGCTATCCGAATTTGGACGGATCCGTCAAGGGCCGGCTCAGCGAGTCAGCCGGACCTGCTTGCGCTGGCCGGTCACGCCGGCCACGATCTCCACCTGGCCGCGCCGCAGGCCGAACTCGGCGGCCAGATAGCGGACCAGCTCTTCGTTGGCCTTGCCTTTTTCGGGCACGGCGGCGAGTTTCACCTTCAGCACGCCATCGGCCATCTCCCCGGCCCAGACGGTGCGCTGGCATTTCGGAATCACACGGATGGCCAGAGCCAGTTGGCCTTCTGCCTGCAATCGCGCCCGGAGGGACTCGATGTCCATGGCTAAGGCAGCGGCGCCGAGATCATGTCGCCGGCTTTGAGATTCCAGCCCGCCTTGGGCGGCGCGATGGGCGCCAGAGGTGCATAGTCCGGGCCCAGCATGAAGATCCGTCCAAACTCATGAAGCACGCAGGTGCCATTCTTCGGCGTGGGCTGACGCGAAAGGTCGCGCAGCGACAGGCACTGCGCCCCAATCTCGGAAATATCGGCTGCGCGGGCGCCGGGCGGGAGTTCGATGGCGGTGCGGGCCCAGCCGGAACGTTCGATGTGGTTCTTGCCCAGACCGAGAGCCGACGCCTGCCAGCGGCGCGTAGAGCCGCCGCGCACCAGGATCTGCACGGCCGCGAATTTCGACTCCGTCCTGAACTCCACAATCAGGTAGTTGCGCGGATCGCTGATCTTCTCGCCGTCAAACGTGCCGGCCGGCCGGAGCTTCCCTTCCCTGGCCAGTTCCCCGGCGGCGATCCGGTAGGTGAACGCCGCCTGGTCCATGACCTTTTCGCGCGAGCCGCCGCTGAGGTCCACTACCATGGGCGCGAGTTGGTAGCGGATGGGCGCGCCGGCGATGGCGGCGGGCTCCACCATGTTGTTGTCCGTCACCGGCATCAGCACAGGGTGGCTGCCCGCCCGTTCACCGGCGTAGGGCACGTCCTGATGATCCCGCGTCTGGATGAGGGTCTTCTGCGGCGCGCCGGCGGCGTCCAGCCAGACGCGATAGATGTACTCGATGTCGGTGGTCCGGCCCCATCGTGCCATCAAATCGCGCGTGGAAGTGCCGCCGTCTTCGTTAGAGAACACGACTGTGTATTCCAGGAACGCGCCCGAGCCGTCCCGGCCCCGGGTACAGTAGGTGAGCAGTGGCACATCCGAAAAGCGGCCCACCGTATCGGGACGGGCCAGGACGATGGGCGCGTTGGCCGTCACGGCATCGGAGGAGGCCCGAAATAGCCCGCCGAGAACCTGCAGCCCGGCGCCGGGCGCCGAGTAGGAGGCGTGGCGCTCCACTCGCAGCGTGTGGGCACCGGCGCCCAGCTCGCCCAGGAAGACGCTGTAGGTGCGCGCGCCGCCGAAGACCATCAGGTGCTGCTGCGGCGGCTGGCCATCCACGCTGAGGGTTGCCAGCGCGGCCTCCTGGCCGGGCTTGGACCAATCGGCATTCGGCGCGTTCAGATCCAGGTCGGCCACGATCTCGGCGCGCTGGCGCACCGTGAACGGGAGGTCGCGGGGCTGGGCGAGCAAGGCCGGCACGGCGCCCATCAGCACTAGCAGCAACGCAGTGACGATGCGCAGCAGGGTACTCAAAAGACGCTCCATCTTCACCGGCTTTGCCAGAGTCCCAGCCACGCTCCCAGACTCCCGCAATGCGGCCAGTTCTTTGGCCGAGCCGGACAGGACCACGACCGGCAGCAGGGCATCCAGGGCCTTCAGCTCGCCGATCAGGCGCAACCCGTCCTGGGTGCGCGGGAGGCCCAGATCCATCAGCACGCAGTCGATGCCGCCGGCCTGGACTGCCGTCAGAGCGGAGCCGGCGGTGGCAGCCTCACAAACCGCATAGCCGGCGCGCTCCAGGATCAGCCGCCGCAGTGCGCTCTGCTCCACGTTGTCTTCTACCACCAGCACGCTGGCCATGCGGGAATCAGTTCTCAAAATCGATCCGGGCGATGATAAGTTGCGGCAGCGTCTGATTCCAGGTGCTCGGAATGGAGTCAAACGGCAACCGGAAAGTTCGCGTCTCGCCGAACTTCAAACTGGCTCCTGTGCGCTTCACGATGGCCACGCGCTCGCGCAGAACCAGTTGGCCATAAGGATCGTAGAAGACACAGTTGATTTCCACCAGCCGGAGCGGCCGCTCCCCACGATTGGTGATCTTGCCCTGGATCTCCACCACCGTGGCTTTCATGTAGTTTTCCGACGCCTTCATCTCCACCTCGGAGAGCCCGAGGTTGCGGACATACGCCTTCGCTTCCGGCGTCAGCGTCATCTGCTGCCCGGCGTCCGGGGCGGCACGGAGAAACAGAAACCAGAATCCGGCGCCGGCGATGAGGACCACAGCCGCCAGCACCAGCCAAAGCGTGGAGTTGAAACTGCGTTTTTCTATTGATCTAGTGGCCACTGACCGTCATCTCCCCGATCAGAAGCGTCGGGCAGGCAACGGATCCACGGAATTCCAAGTCGTTGCCCACGGCTTCGATCTGTTCCAGCATTCGGCGGAGATTGCCCGAGATGGTGATTTCATGGACCGGCCAGCTCAGTTGGCCGTTCTCGATCCACAGACCAGCCGCACCCCGGGAATAGTCGCCGTTGACTATATTGACACCGGAACCGAGCAATTCGGTCACGTAAAGGCCGTTTTTTATCGAAGAAATGATCTGTTCCGGCGTAGTTTCACCCGGTTGGAGGTACAAATTGCCATGCCCCGTGAAGGCGTTGCCGGTGACACCCCGCGAGGCGTTGCCGGTGGTCCGCATGCCCAACTTCCGCGCCGTGTAGCAGTTCAGCAGGTAGTTCCGCAGGTAGCCATCCTCCAGAACCGGCGTGCACCGCGAGGGCACGCCCTCGTCGTCAAATGGCGAGGTGCCAAAGAGCCCTGGCATCGTGGCATCGTCTAGAATCGTGATCCCCGGCGCCGCAATCCTCTCACCCAGCAATCCGGCCAGGAATGACGCCTTCTGCCAGACGGCCTCGCCCGTCACCGCTGAAAAAACGTGACTGAGAAGAGATCGCGAAACCATCGGGTCGAACACCACCGGGACCTTTTGTGTGGCCGCCTTGCGGGCGCCGAGACGCCGCAGAAGGCGCGCGGCTGCCTTGCGGCCGATGTAGTCCGGCGCTTCCAACTGGAGAGCGGAACGGGCGCTGGAGTACCAGTAGTCGCGCTGCAAACCCTCCCCGCTGGATGCCACCGGCACTACGCTCAGCGAGCACGAAGAAGAACGGTAGCTGCCCAGGAAGCCGTGCGAGTTGGCAAACGCCCGCCAGCCGGTATTGGAGCCGAATGAGGCTCCTTCGCTGTTGTCGATGCGCGGATCGGCGGCCAGGGCCGCGGCCTCGCAGATTCTGGCCTGCTCGATCTTGAAGGCCGCGTCCAGACGCTCCACGGCATCACAATAGAGCCGCAGGTCCCCAGGCAGCGAGCCCAGTTCCTCCGGGTCCGGCAGCCCGGCCAGGGGATCCTCGGTGGAGATTCGGGCGAGGCCCGCGGCCGACGCCACCATGCGGGCCAAACCCTCGTCAGAGAGATCGGACGTGTAGGCCGAGCCCACGCACCGGCCGAACAACAGACGCACGCCCACGGCCCGCGATCCGGCCTCCTTCAGGGTCTCCACTTCGCCCATCCGCACCTTGGCTTCAAACTCATCGCCTTCCGACAGCGTGGCCTCTGAGGCGGAAGCGCCCGCCGCCTGGGCCAGCGCTATGATGCGCGCCGCGACCTCCTCCTGCGGATTGGCCGGCGTCATGCGTTGCCTCCCACCGTGATCCGATCCAGCCGGACCGTCGGAATGCCTACGCCCACCGGCACGTTCTGGCCTTCCTTGCCGCAAAGGCCCACGCCCTGATCCATTTTGAGATCGTTGCCGACCATGGAAATCTGCTTCATTGCCTCCGGCCCGTTGCCGATCAGAGTCGCGCCGCGCACCGGACGGGTCAGTTTCCCGTCCTCAATCAGATAGCTCTCCGTGGCCGAGAACACGAAATTGCCGCTCGTGATGTCCACCTGGCCGCCTCCAAACGTCGTGCAGTAGAGGCCGTTCCGCACGCTGCGGACGATCTCGCCGGGGTCGCTATCACCGGCCAGCATGTAGGTATTCGTCATCCGCGGCATGGGCATGCTCTGGTAGTCTTCCCGCCGCCCGTTGCCGGTGGCCTCGGCGCCCAGAAGCCGGCTGGAGAGCCGGTCCTGCAGGTAGCCGCGCAGGACGCCATTCTCAATCAGGACATTGCGCTGCGTGGGCGTGCCTTCATCGTCCACATTGAGCGAGCCCCGGCGGTCTGGGATGGCGCCATCGTCAATCACCGTGCAGAGGGGGCTGGCCACCAACTGGCCGATGCGGCCGGAGAAGGCCGAGACGTTCTTGCGGTTGAAGTCAGCCTCCAAGCCGTGCCCCACCGCTTCGTGGAGTAGAATGCCGGGCCAGCCCGGCCCCAGGACCACGGTCATCTCGCCGGCCGGCGCGGGCTCGGCCTCCAATTGCACCAGCGCCTGCCGCACGGCCTCAGCGGCGAACTTCTCCGGCAGATTTTGCGATGTGAAATAGTCCAGGCCCACGCGCCCGCCGCCGCCATCGAAGCCATGCTCCACGCGGCCATCGGCGCCACGCGCCAGGGCCATCACGTTGAGCCGCGCCATCGGCTGGCGGTCCCAGACCAGGCGGCCGTCGGAGGTGGCGATGAGAATCTGCTTGATGGAGTCGGCAAAAGACGCCGTCACCTGGAAGACGCGTGGATCGGCGGCGCGCGCGGCGGAGTCGGCGCGCGTGATCAGCGCCACTCGCTCCGCCAGCGGGCGATCGGAGGCCGGCACGGGCACGGGATAGAGATTCTGCCGGCCGTTTTCGTCCAGACCAGTTTTCAGCACCGACGACGGCCCGGCGGCGATGCAGGCCGCCGTGCGCGCCGCCTTCACAATGCGCTCCGGGCTGAGATCGCCCGAGTA
>JBBQLF010000186.1:0-7880 GCA_038327695.1 Bryobacterales bacterium | reverse complement strand
CGTGCCGTTTGCGGAGATGAAGTCCATTCAGCAAACCAACAAGCCGATGCCGCCCGGCAAGCAGGTGCTGATCGCGCTCGGCTTTCTGTGGGGCATTCTCACCCTCATTAGCGTCGCCATCGGCGGGTAACCATCAGGAGCCACGTATGTTCCGTCCCATCGCTCTCATCGTTGCCGCCACGCTCTGCCTGCCCGCCGCTGAGGCTGCCAGGCCCGATATCCGCGCCATCGCTCTGGAGATCCCCACCGGCGCGATGGTGCGTATTAAGACCACGGACAAGCAGACCGTTCAGGGCAAACTCACCGCCGTCAGCGGGGAAGGTGTCACCCTGCTACTGCTCGAAAACGACCGGATCACTGAGCGGCCCGTCCCTTTCAGCTCGATCAAATCCATTCAGCAGACCGGCAAACCCATGTCTGCCGGGAAGGGGGTACTCATCTTCCTCGGATTGTTTTACGGCGTCGTCATGATCGCTTCGCTCATCTACGCCGCGGTAAATTAGGGTGGCGTGTACCGCACCGTGTCACTGTTGGTCTATACGTTTGGCTTGGCGGCCTTCCTGGGGCTCTTTGTGCTCTGGATCCGGCAGCGGCGCCTCACTCGTCCGCAGTTGACGGGCTGGATCTACCCGGCGGTCTTTCTTACTTCAGCGGCGTGGTTTGCGTTGAATCTGTTCACGCCTGACTACCTGCTGTTGCTCGCCGCCGCCTGCGCATTTCCTCCATTGCTGGGCAAGCTCTTCGGCGTGCGCGGATTGCCATGGCTCGCGGTTGCCAGCGCGGCCCTGGCACTGGCGGTCATGCCGTTGGCCGCCGCCCGTTTGGAGTTGAGCGCGGCGTATTGTCTCCTGCTCGCCTGGGCCTGCCTCTCGGCAATCATCCGCCGGCCCACCGGCCGGCCGCGCGCCCTGCTGTTGCTGGCCGCGATGGTGCTGGTTCCGGTGGCGATGCTGACGCCCACGAACTGGCTCAACCTCGCCATGCGATCGCTGCCGCTCACGTTACTGATGGCCGATAGCTATACGCGCCGCCGTTTTCTATTCCTCGATCTCTTCGTGAAGTGGGGCTCCTACTTCATCCTTTCGCTCATCGCGGTGACAATCTGGTTCCGGTTGGTCCCCGAGGCGCTTCCGCTTGTCCCCCGCGCTCTGCTTTTATTGCCTGTGTTGTGGGCTGTGCCGCGATGCTGCAGGGCGCTCGGCGTCTACCTGGACCGCCGGCTGCTGGGCCGTCCGTACTCCACGGCCACGGCGCAACGGTTGTTTCTGGAGCGGCTGCAGAACGCCGGCAACGAAGGCGAACTGCGGGCCGAAGGCCAGCGCGTGCTGGCGGAGATCTTCCGGACACAAGCGGCCATCGGCGACGATGGAACCTTCCATCTGGACGACCGGCCCGATGGCCGCCCCGTCTTCAGCGAAGATCTGGAACTGCTGCGTATACTGTCAGAAATGTACGGTTTTCTGCTCGAAAACCGTCGTTTAGAGGCCCGTAGACGCGACTTTTCGCTCAAAGCGCTGCGCGCGCAGATCAACCCGCACTTTCTGTTCAACGCCCTGAACACCGTCGCCGGGCTGATTCCGACTGACCCTGCGCTGGCCGAACAGACCGTCGAAAAGCTGGCCGAAGTATTCCGTTACACGCTGAAGCGTTCCGAATCCGAAATGGCGCCGCTGTCTGAAGAGCTGGAGTTCCTGCGCGCCTGGCTGGACGTGCAGCAGGCGCGATTCGGTCCCCGCCTTTCCGTGCGCATCGACGCGCGGCCGGAGACGCTGAGCGTCCGCATTCCGGCGCTGGCCCTGCAAACCCTGGTGGAAAACGCCATGAAACACGGCGTGGCACGCTCGATCCAGCCCTGCGACGTGACCATCCGGGCGGAGTGCGATGGTCCACTTCTGCATCTCACCGTCAGCGACTCAGGCCCCGGCCCGGTCCACCAGGATAACCCGCACGGCCACGGACTGCGCAATGTTCGTGAACGATTAACCGGCTACTATGGCGGCCGCGCCAGCCTGCAATTGACGCGCGATGATCGCGCCGGTGTGACCACGGCCAAACTGGAGATACCACTATGACCCGCGTCCTGATTGTGGACGACGAGGCGCCCGCCCGCGAGCGCCTGCGCCGCCTGCTGGGTGGCATCGAAGATGTGGAAGTCATCGGCGAGGCGGCTGACGGAATCACCGCCATCGAACAGATCCGCCTACTCCGGCCGGACGTGGTCCTGCTCGATATCGAAATGCCTGGCTGCCGCGGCACGGAAGTGGCAGCGTCGCTACCGGACCCGCGCCCGCACGTCATCTTCTGCACGGCATACGATCAATTCGCGGTCGAAGCCTTCGAGCTGCGCGCCCTGGATTATCTGCTCAAGCCAGTGGGCCGGGCGCGGCTCGTAGAGGCCCTCCAGCGCGTCCGCGGGCCGCTCCGGACGCAGGGGAAGTTGCCGCCGCCCCAACGCTTCCTGGCGCGCGCTGGAGAGCGCTACGTGGTGATTCCCACGGCATCCATCACCGCCTTCCTCTCCGAAGGGGGGCTCACCAAGATCTGTACGCACGAGCGGGAGTACTGGATGGACCCCACGCTGAACGAACTCGAAGACCGGCTCGATCCGGCGCAGTTCTTCAGAGTCTCGCGAGCCGCCATCATCCGGCTGGACGCGGTGCGGGAGGTTGCGCCGATGCCCGGCGGCGCGGGCGAAGTTGTCCTGAAATCCGGCCGCCGTCTGGAGGTCTCCCGCCGCCGTTTCAAAGACCTTCTGGGTCACCTCAATGGCGAAGAACGGCCCTGAGCCTCCAGCGCGCCAGCCACCAGCCAGAGCCAGAGGCACACTGCCAGCGCCAGGTGCAGGATCTGCATCCAGACCGGTGCCAGCAAGAGGATGTTGATGCCGCCGGCTACCAATTGGGCGGCCGACAGGGCGATCACCCAGGCCCTGACGTGACCCTCGAAGGTCAGGAGTGCCGCCATCAACAGGAACAGGCCGGCCGACGACGCCACCACCGGATGCAGGAGGCGTAGCCGCAGGAGCAGGGGCGCGTCTTGAGCGAACTCGGCCCGCATGCCTTCAGCCAGCGATACGGCCGGCCAGATGGTATCACCCAGTGCCGCAATCACGCCCGTCAGGCTGGCCAGCAGCGCCACGCCGAGTGCGGCCCACATCATCCGAGGCACTCTCTGCCATCCGCCCTCGGGCCTCTGCGCAAACCAGGACGAGGCCAGCAGCGCGCCCAGCAGCAGCAGCGTGTTGGCCAGGTGCAGGCAGAGGTAAACGGCGCGCCCGGCTGAGGCGTTCTTTTCCACATAGGCCAGCAGCACCAAGCCCGCGCCCAGCAGCGCCTCCACCAGGATCAGGACCAGCGATGCCCACGAATACCGCCGTGCGCGGTGACCCTTCGGGAACAGCCGGATGGCCCACGCCACCAGGACGGCCACGCCGATCAGTGCCACGCCGCTGGTGACGCGGTGCATGAACTCGATAATCGTTCCCATCGCCGGCGACGGCGGCACCACGGCCCCATTGCAAAGCGGCCAGTGCTCGCCGCAGCCGGCGCCCGAGCCTGTGGCGCGCACGAACGCCCCCCATAGGACAACCAGCACATTCCAGGCCAACACGGCCCAGCCGAATTTCACAAACGCTCGCACGCTATTCGTCATACTGACACTGTATGCCTTCCACCCTGAGAGATGCCTGGTGCACGCTGGTCTGCGCCGAAGACTATGAAGCGCACATGGCCTCCATAGGCCAGGCGCAGGCCAACGCGGAACACGTTTTGCACTTCCTTGCCTGGGCCGATCCTCCGCCCGGCGCGCGACTGCTGGTCGCCGGCGCGGGCCCTGGGCAGATGTTTGATCACCTGCCGGCCGGGGTGCTTCAGCCTTACCGGACCGTGTTCAGCGACATCAATCCGCGCTTCCTGGCGCGGCTGCGTGAGCGCTACCCCGGCGCGCTGTGCGTGGGCGACGATATCGAGCGATCCGCGCTCGCCGGACCGTTCTACGCCGTCATGGAAACCCTCCTGCTGGAGCATGTGGATTGGCGCAAGGGATTGGCCGCGCTGACGTCGTTACAGGCGCGGTACCTCTACCTGGTAGTGCAGCGGAATCCCGCGGGCATGGCCACCGCCATTTCGCCGTCGCGGACGCCGCCGGGTTCCATGAGCGCCTTTGCTCAGATTGAGTCCTGGCTCCTGGACATCGGGGCACTAACCGCCGCTCTCAACGCCGCCGGCTACGAGGTGATCTCGGAGCGTCCCGCCCCGGTGGCGGACGGCAAAACGATGCTTGGGCTACTGGCGGCCGCCCCACAGTTCCGATAGGGAGAAGCCTCACAGTTGCTCCCCTTCCGCAGCACCGTGCACTCGCTTGACCCGCTGAGAGCCGCGGTAATTCCACACGCCGGCAGCCGGCATCGTTCAGAGAGGGTAGGCCGCCCACTCGAATGGCCCGTTGTTGAAAGCTTAAGTTTTCATCGGCTGGGCGGGGCGAAAGTCGAGGGAAACGGGGAGTGTTGTGCCGCCCCGGTGATGAAAACGTGGACATCTGCCAGCGCCTTTGACGCCAGCCGCGCGCAGTTTGGATGCCAGCGGCCTCTATGGCTGTCGCCAAGGACGCAAGGAGGAAGCAGCCCAATAAATGTAGCTGCGCATGGTTTGGGCTCATCCAAGGACGTGTTGCTTTCACGCATTCGATCTCTGAATGACCTTCCGGCCGCCCCGGATGGAGAGTACGTCCTCTATTGGTCGCAGATGAACCGCCGCGTAGACAGCAATCACGCGCTGCAACGGGCGATCCAGCGTGCCAATGAGTTGAGATTGCCCGTTCTGTTTTACGAAGGGCTCACCTGTACGTATCCCGAGGCCAATGACCGCCTCCATACGTTCATCCTGGAGGGAGTGCCGGAGACGGCGCGCCGCCTCGCCCGTCGCGGCATCGGCTACTGTTTCTACCTTCGCCGCCGCCGGTCTGACGCCAACGACATCCTCTATCGCCTGGCGGCGCGTGCGGCCTGCGTGGTCACCGACGACTACCCCACGTTCATCGCCGACCGCTACAACCTGCCGGTCCCGCCCAAACTGAGCATCGCTTGCGAGGCCGTTGATTCCAGTTGCATCGTGCCCATGAATGTTCTGGCCAAGCGCGAGTACGCCGCATACACGATCCGTCCCAAGATCTCCAAACTCCTGCCCCGCTATCTGGCACCCTGTCCGGAACTGAACCCAGCGGTCCGCTGGGCCGCGCCCGTTTCGGACTACCACACAACCGTCACAGCCGCCACAATTGGCGCCCTGGTGGCTTCCTGCGAGATCAACCATTCCATCGCGCCTTCCATCAGTCAAACCGGTGGCCGTCTGGCGGCGGAGCGCACACTCGCGCATTTCCTTGACAACAATCTGCGCCGCTACGCGCGCGAGCGCAACAACCCTTCGTCCCGCGCCACATCCGGCCTGAGCCCCTATCTTCATTTTGGGCAGATCTCTTCCCTGGAGATCGCGCTGGCGGTCAAGGCCTATGCGGCTGAGTACTCGCTCATCGCCGATGAATTCCTGGAGGAACTCATCGTCCGGCGCGAACTCGCCTTCAATTACGCACGCCACGTGGAGCACCCCGGATCACTCTCCACTCTGCCTGACTGGGCCCGCCAGACTCTCTTGAAACACGCCAACGATCCACGAACGCCGGTCTACGGGCAGGCCCAGTTTGAATACGCCCGCACCCACGACGCGCTATGGAATGCCTGCCAGCAGGAGATGCTGCTGCGCGGCACCATCCACGGCTACTACCGCATGTACTGGGGCAAGAAGATCATCGAGTGGTCGCCCACGTGCCAGAATGCGTTGGAGACCATGATTCTCATCCACGACCGTTACAGCCTGGATGGCCGCGACCCCAACACATACACCAACATCCTCTGGTGCTTTGGCCTGCATGACCGCCCGTGGGGCGGGCGCCCGGTTTTTGGAATGATCCGCTACATGGGATTGGATGGCATGAAGCGCAAGACCGGCGTCGATGCCTATGTGCGGGAGATCAGCCAACTGCGAGACGGCGGTATGGATCCGAACCGCCTGAGCGTGATAGTTTGAGGTGCCACGATGAAGATTAGCCTCACAGGCGCAACGGGGTTTATTGGGACGCGCCTCATCCAACTGCTCCGGCAGGAAGGCCACGAACTCCGGGTGTTGAGTCGAAGGGCCGGTATGGGCCCTGGTTCCTTCGTGTGGGATCCGCTGGCGGGCGCTCCGCCTGCCGCCAGCCTGGAGGGCGCGGAGGTCGTGATTCATCTGGCCGGCGAACCCGTGGCGCAGCGCTGGACCGAGCAGGTGAAACGCAGGATCCGCGACAGCCGGATTCAAGGAACCAGAAACCTGACAGCGGCTTTCGGCGCGCTCCACGCGCCACCGCGGACGCTCGTCTGCGCCTCCGCCATCGGTTACTACGGCTCTCGCGGCGCCGAGGTGCTTACCGAATCGTCCGGGCCGGGCGCAGGGTTTCTGCCGGAGGTCTGCGCTGAGTGGGAGCAGGCTGCTGACAGCGCGCAGAGTTTAGGGATCCGGGTGGTGAAACCACGGATCGGCGTGGTGCTGGGCAGGGAAGGCGGTGCATTGCGCAAGATGTTGCCGCCGTTCCGTTTTGGGGTGGGTGGTCCGCTGGCCGGCGGCCGCCAGTGGATGTCGTGGATCCATGTGGAGGACTTGGTCCGGCTGATCGCTTTCGTGGCAGGAAACCCGGAGATCGAAGGCCCGGTCAATGCCGTGGCGCCCAATCCCGTCACCAATGCGGACTTCACCCGCGCCCTGGGCGGGGCACTTCGCCGCCCGGCGGTATTGCCGGTGCCCGAGTTCGCTCTTCGTCTTTTGTTCGGGGAGATGGCAGGCATTGTGGTGGACAGCCAACGTGCCGTCCCGGAGGCAGCGCTGGCGGCCGGATTCCAATTTCTCCATCCGGATCTCGCGAACACCCTGCGCGGTTTGGTATAGTGAAGTGGATATGTCGATTCCGAATGTTCGCCGTTTTCGCATCTCCGGCCCCACGGGTCAGGTCGCGACCCTGATGGCCGTCCTGCCGAAGGGGGCGGACGTGGACCAATACGTAGCTGATGCCTCCAAGCGCTTCGATTGGAAGGCTTGGGACGATATGCAGCAGAAACAGTTTAAGGTCCGCGTCGGCCAGCAGAAACAGAAGAAAGCGAAGTAGCTTCTCTTCCCAACCGGGTTCTCAAGAAAGGCAGGCCTTCCGGCTTGCCTTTTTTGCGTCTGGTGTGTTGAGTCGATCCGGCAGTGGTGAGGATGGCAGTTGGTGTCGCAGACCGGGCCGACGCGCTGCGATGAACCAGCATCGGCAAGCGGCGGCCTTCGCAGAGCGCGCCCTTGGCGCGGATGATAACAATAGACCGGTCCACCATGCATAAGCGCCGCAAATACTGATTTTGCAGTGGGTTACTCCAAGCGAGCGCAACCGGGTCACTTCTCGCGAGCGCCGAGGCGCCGTTAGAACTCGGGACTGTCAAGGGGATCAATAATCGGCTCGAAAACGGGGCTTTCGATCAGTAAGACGCCCAAAAGTTCATTTGCTGCGTGGACGATGGTGGGTTGCACTGCAAAGTAGTCTGCGGCTCGTCCGAAGGGTCCACGTTTTGTAAGTTCGGGGCAATTTCACTCCGGCAGACTCCTAGGATGTGGGCTTCTCTTTTGGCGGAGCATACGCCCAGAAATCCCGTGTCACCCTCTCCGTCAACTCGCCGAGCTTGGCCTCCACCACGGCCTGGGAACTGCTACGCACGATGAACCCCACGTGGTTGGCTTTGTCCATGCGCCAGACGATCTCCGGATCTGTGAAGCTGCTGGTGTCCGGATGCTCCTGGCGGGCCAGTGAAACCAGAAGGC
>JBBQLF010000185.1:0-7937 GCA_038327695.1 Bryobacterales bacterium | reverse complement strand
GCGCGAATGTGGCGGAAAAGGCCGCGCGGGGCATCGAGAACGCCCAGCGACATGGTGACGAAAGTACGCCGGCGCCCGGCCTCGGCCAGGAAGCGGTTCATGCGGGAGGCGATGAGGGGGAGGTCTGCGGGGTGGGATGCGGCCGACACGAGCATGCCCTTGGCGAGGGTCATGTAGAGGGCGGCGGGGACGCCTTTGCCGGAGACATCGGCGACGCAGAGGCCCCACTCGCCGCCGGGGAAGGCGAGGAAGTCGTAGAGATCGCCGCCGACTTCACGAGCCGGCTCGCAAGTGGCGGCCAGGGAGTACGAGGGGATGGATGGTGGCGCCAGAGGCAACATGCCTTCCTGGGCACGGCGGGCGACGCTGAACTCAGCCAGCAGGCGATCGCGATCTGAGCGGGAGATCGACTTGCCGCTGGGCTGCATGGATTCGATCACCGCCTGCTCATCAGACGGCGTGCCGAAGCGCCAGATCAGGCCCGCCGTGAGCAGAACCAAGCCCCAGAGGACCGTGGTGTGGGTGCCCTGTGCGATGTAGGCCGGCGTGCCGCAGACGAATTGAGTGGCGGCCTGGAGGGTGGCCAGCATGCCGGCCGCAGCGAACCAGACCGCCAGGACGCCGGTAGCCCGGTAGATGGCCGTGAGGGCGGCGAGCACCAGGGCACAGGCGATTAGGCTGGCGGCGAGGTCCCGGGGGAAGGGCTGCCGCACGGCGGCCAGCAGGACCACACCTGAGGCGGCGAAGATCGTGTTTCCGATCCACGGGCGCCATTTGCGAGTCTGGAGCCAAGGCAGAAAGAACGCGAACAGGGCCAGGAAATCGGCGCCCGTGGTCAGGCCGGAGAGCGGGGCGAGGGCCGGCATCGGCTTGACCAGGAAGGACGGCGCCGTCACTTGTACAAAGCCCGTGGCGAGGGGCGCAATGGCGGCCGGCAGGTAGAACAGGCTGCTGATCACAATGCCGCCGAGCAGGCCGAGGGCGGCCTCGCGGCCGGCAGCGGCGGCAAACGGGTGTCGCTGCGAGACCAGGCGCAGGGCGGCCCAGTGCGGCTTGGCGGGCTCCGGCAGAAGAGCATAGCCGGTGGCGAGAACGAGCGCCAGCCCTAAGAAAATCAGGATACCGCCCGTGACGCTGCCAAAGAGGATCGTGGTGGAGCTGGATCCGAGGTCCAGCGGCGCAAAGGCGGCCTGGTTGGCGACCTCGCCGGTGAGCCAGTTGGCGAGGAGTGGGAGGGTGGCCACCAGGGCGGCCAGCAGGCCGAAGCGGACGTGATCCGTGCGAACTGTCATACGGCTGAAGAAGTTCCAGATGCAGAGGAAGGCGAGCAGGGCGCCTACGCCGATGAGTGCGCCGATGAGCGCGCCGGTGGCGCGTTGCCGCTGGCGGCGGTCATGGACCATCAGGCGAAACGCGGTTTCGGTGGTGTAGGAGGCTCGTACGATGGAGCCATCGCGGGTGACCAGTTCGAAGCGCGCCAGAATGCCCGGAGTGACCGGATCCATCCACTCCCAGACGGTTCTGAGGCCCTCCTGACTCGCAGCGCCGGAGGACGTGAGCTGAAAGGCGTCGCTATTGCCGGCGGCGTAGCGCGCCAGTTCCCGCAGGACGAGTTCCGGAGGAGGCGGGCCGGAAACGACGTTCCGGCGGGCGGCGTTGGCGCTGCGGCGCTGGAAGGCGACGGGCCGGCCGGAGGGAGCGAGGGTGGCCAGGATGGACTCGCCGGAGGGGGCCGTGGCGAGGACGCGCACGATCAACGGATTGAGGGAACGAAGTACCGGGCTCAGAGGGAAGACGGCGAGCGCGGAGGTTTGGTCTCCGCTCGTTTCCGTGGTGACGGCCCAAGACCAGCTGCTGGTATTAAAACCATACTCCTTGGCCAGTGCGCGGGCCGCATCAATGGCTTCCAGCCGGGTGAGGCGGGGCTGAAAAAGCCGGGCGTGGATATCGTGGGCGGGGACGAGCCAAGCCAGCAGCGCGAGCGAGGCGGCGGCGGCCGCGGGGATCAGGTAGTCTGAGCGCCTCACGCCACGGCCTCCCCTAACCTGATGGCGGATTCAAAGCGGATGGTAACGGCGGTGAGGTCGTCGGACAGATCCAGAGTGGGTTGGTTTCCAGTGGCGAGGAGCAGATCGACAATCGTGTTGTGGAGACTGGAAGCGGAGTCCTGATGATGGAGTTGCGCCGCCTGAGCGAGCAGGCCGGCGGGCGCGCCGGCGGACTGGCGGGCGAGCAGGCGGGGCAGACCATCGGTGTAAATAAAGACGAAGTCGCCACTCATCAGGGCGAGTTGGTCGCACTCGACGTGGAGGCCGGCGTCATGTGGTTTCGGCACAAACTCAGAGACGGCGTGATCGGCCGAGAGGATCAGAACGCGCGGATAGGTGCCGGTGCGGGCCATCCGTAGAATGCCGTGGGCCGGGTCGAGCAGAAACAGAGCCAGGCTGGTGCGGCCGGAGGTGCGGCGCAGGTGGGCGCCGAGCGCCTCGTCCAGGCGGGTCAGAATCAGTTCGATGTCGGAATTGTCCGACGATTCATAGCGCAGAAATCCCTTGGCCAGGGCGATGGTGAGGGCAGAGGCCAGACCGTCGTTGCCGCCTTCGGCGACGATCATGCCGAGGCGCCCGCCGGAGAGGGGAAAGAAATCGTAGAAGTCGCCGCCGACGTCGCCGGCAGGCGTGCAGGAAGCGGCGATGCTGAGTCCGGGGATTTGGGGTGGGCGTTCCGGAAGGAGGCGCAACTGGGCCTGGCGGGCGGCGTTGACCTCAGCCTGGAGAGATAGGCGCTGGATGATGTTGCGGGCGTGGGTGGGGCGGACTTCGTCTTCGTCGTAGCGGCGGCCTCGCCAGGCGGCGATGGCGAAGGGCAAAACGGTGGCGGCGGCGAGGACGCTCATGAACCCGATCTGGGAGTGCCAGTAGGGCATGGTGGCGGCCAGATCGCCGAAGAGGCAGAGGAACGTGAGGGCCAGCGCGGCAGCGACGGAGGCGAGATAGTCGGCCAGGAAAAATGGCGCGAGGATGGCGGCGACCATACCGGCGGTTTCGATCCAATAGGCGGGGCTGGTGATGTCCGGGCTGCTCGGGATCTTGCCGCCGGCCAGCGCGATGAGCGCCAGCAAAGCGATCAGCAGGGACGGTTGCCGGATGTGTCTGCGCAGAAACGTCAGAGGCACCATGAGATAGACGAGGGAGTTGAAGATGGCCTGGGTGGGGAGTTGGATGAGCAGGATGAGCAGGGGCGCGCGGCTGAAGCTGAGATTGAGTTCGTTGTCGACGGTGCTATCGGCGCCGGGGGCGAAGAAGCTGAAGGCTGCCTGCGAAAACAGGAAGAGCCAGGCGCCGCCGGCGGCTCCGGCGAGGGCTGAGGCTCCGGCGTTGGCTGAAAAGACATGACCCTTCAGGAGCGTATCGAGGGAAGTGAGCTTGCCCGGCCAGCCCTCGCGCACCTCGCCTTCCCCGGCGCCGTAGGCGATACCGAGCAGCAGGCCCTGCATGGCGAGAGAAACGAGAGTTGCGAAGAGTTGGACAACCAGCACGGGGCCCTGAATGCGGTCCGGGCGGAGATCGGGGTTATAGATGTAGGGGTCGGCGAGAATAGCGATGGCGCCGAAGACCAGGATGGAAGCGCCGAGCAGGAAGGCGCGGCGATGGGGCGCTTCCCGCTCCAGGGCGCGGCGCGCGAAGCGGTAGCCGGCGTAGAGTCCCAGGGCGATGATGATAAAGCTGCGCAGCATTCCGCCGAGCTGCCGTACGGAGGTCAGGGGCGTCAGGATGCGCGAGGTGAAGGACTCGGCGTAGTTGGGCTCCACCTCGCGATGGGCGATGGTTTGCCCGACGACGTCGAAGGTGAACACCAACTCCAGTTCCGAGAGCCGGCGGGGCTGGGCCCGCCAGACGAAGCGCCGCGCTCCTGGTGCGCCGGCGTCTTCGGTGGTGGAGATTTCGGGCTCTCCCAAGCGGTCCAGCGCCATGTCCCCGAGCCACTGGCGCATGGCGGCCTCGGCTGCCTCGCGGGACTGAGTTTCCGTGAATCCTTCGGCAGTTGGCCGGTAGGCACGGCCTCCGAAGCGAGTAGCGACAATGAAGCCGTCCGGGCCGGTGGAGACGCGGCACCAGACGCGCTCATCCGGGGCTGTGAGCAGGACGGTGGCGACGCCGTCGGGGGCGAATTTCCGCGAGCGCGCACCGAAGCTGATGCGGCGTTCCCGGGCGAACTCGATGGTCTTCTCGTTGGCGTCAAAGCGGACATAGGGGGCCCATTGAGAAGCGTCGTAGCCGTTTTCGGACGCCACCTGACGGGCGATGGCGATGACCTTGGCGCGGTCAATGGAGAGGGTGAGATTCCGGTGCTGGTTGTGGCGGTGCTGCAACCAAAGGCCCGCGGCCAGCGCCAGCGGCGCGCCCAGCAACAACACGAGCCAGAGACGGCGCAGGGGGGGGCTGGCGTTGTCCGCGAGGAACGGCGAGAGGATGGTGTCGGTGAGCGGCATGGTTTCAGGAGGTGCGCTTGATCACCATGACGGTGATGTCGTCAAACTGCGGCGCGTCTTCGACATAGTCGTCAATGGCTCGGAAGAGGGCGTCCTGGATCTCGACGGCCGAAAGATGGGCGCTGGCGCGCAGCACGGCGATGGAGCGCTCCACGCTGAATTCGCGGTCGTCCACCGTGCAGGCATCGGGGACACCGTCGGAATAGAGCAGCAGCGTATCTCCGGCGTGGAGCGCGAACTGGCCCGATTCGTAGTCGCGCTTGGGGAACAGGCCGATGGGCATGCCGGTTGTGCCCAGCATCTCCACAGCGCCCGAGGCGCGCAGGACGATGCCGTCGCAATGGCCGCCGTTGACGTATTCGCAGGCGCCGGTGACGGGGTCATAGCGGACGAAAATGGCGGTGGCGTATTTGTTGTTGGGGGTGGAGGCCCAGAGCAGATCGTTGGTGCGCACCGCCAGTTCGATGGTGGTTGGAAAGGCGGCGAGCAGGGCGCGCAAAGTGGCCTGAATGTTGGCCATCAGCAGCGAGGCGGAGATGCCCTTGCCGGAGATATCGGCGACGCACAACAGGTGGGTGGCCTCCGGCGAGGGCGGGCCGATGGGGATGGCGTCGTAGTAGTCGCCGCCCACCTGGCGGGCCTGGCGGTTGCGGGCGGCCAGGTCCGTGTGGACGAGCGTGGGCAGGGACTTGGGAAACAGGTCCAGTTGGATGGAGGCGGCGAGGTTGAGTTCCTGCTCCAGTTGACGCCGCACGAGGGTATCGCGGAAGTGCCAGGCGTTGTCGAGAGCGACCGAGGCCTGGGCGATGAGGCCCATGCCGAACTCCTGGTCTGCCGCGGTGAAGGGCAGATTGGCGGGGCGGGGCCCGAGGGCGACCAAGCCCATGGTAGTGTCACCGGAGGGGATGGGGAAAAGCAGGAAGTCGCCATCGCGCTGCGGGCTGTCCGTGCCTTCGAGCTTCTGGCGCCAGGCGGCGAGATCCCACTGCTCCAGGCCCTTCACGCGCGCGATGGGCGGCTGGTTGGGCTTCCAGGTGAAGAGCCCGTGGCGGCGGACGGCCCAGCGGCCGCTGAGGGTGAGCATGAGCAACTGCGTGACTTCATCGGGATCGATGGTGGCGGCGAGGCCGCGGACGAGGTCGAGCAGGGCGCGGAGTTCCTGGATCTTCTGGTCCAGCGCTTTGTTGGTGCGGATGACCGAGTCATGGTCGCGGGCATTGGCGATGGAGGCGGCGGCGAGGGACAGGAGCGCGTCGAGAAACTCACGCTCGCTGTGGTCGAGGTTGCCGCGGGCCGGCGTGCCGATCGCGAGGAGGCCGAGGGGGTGTTCCGGGTCGCCGATAGGTGTGGAGTGCGGCAGTTGCTGGGAGGCGCCGCCGGCGGGGTCGAAGATGGCTCCGGGTTTCAGTCCAGGGACGCCGCGGGCCAGGGCGACCCGGAGAGTGGTTGTACCCGCGTCGTATAAGGCGATGACGGCGCGGGAGACCAGCAGGCGGCCCATGATGGTCCGCATGAGGTGGCGGAGCTGGTCGTCCAGGTGGAGCGAGGAGCTGAGCAGTCTGGCGGATTCGAGGAGGCTTTCCAGACGGGAGGCGTCCAGGCGCCGCTCGCTGGTTTGTGTGTCCGTGGACATGTATCTATGGAAGTGAGGATAGCAGGGCGGCCGCTCGTCCGGGAGGGGAAGAGGGTGGGGTTGGATGAACCGAACCGGAGGCGATGGCTAGGGAAGCCGCCGCATGTCTCCGCGGCCATACAATACGTCGCCGCCGGGCAGGGTAACCCCATGAGCGTGTTTGCGCTCCCTCCCTCACGGCCGCGGCTCCGTTACGCTATTTCATGACAGCGCCTCATCCCAGCGCCGCCCGGACCGCCTCCAACACCTGCCCCGCCTCCTCCCCCCGCACCGGAATCACCGTGCACACCCCGTCGCTCCACGGCGACCAGCGCGCCAGCATCCGCTCACACGCAAAGCCCCCAAACACACTCACCAGCGGTATCCCCAGCGCCGCCGCCACATGCTGGCCCGCCGAGTCATACCCCACATACAGCGAGCTGCCCGCAATCATCGCCGCGAACGACGCAAACGATCCCTCGTGAATCCCCACACGCTCCTGCGTCAGCCCGCTCCCTGCAATCGCCCGCCGCACCCGCGCCTCTTCCTCGCCGCCCGGCGCGCCGGCGTCCACCATCACCAGCGCCCCCGTCGTCCCCAGCACTTTCAGCAGCTCCGCTTCAAACGGATCCGCCACACGCTTGGCCGGATTCTCGCCCACGCCCAGGCTCACCGTGATCACCGGCTGCGTGCCGAAATCGTACTCCAGCTTCGGATGCAGCCACGGCTGCGCGTCTTCCACACCCAGCGTCGCCCGCACCCATTCCTGCGTCAAAACAGGCAAAGATGCATCCAAATCGGCGCCAAATGAGCGGCTTTCGAACAAAAAATGCACGTTTTCGTCGCCCACCGGCAGCAGCCCCAACTGCGTCAGCCGCGAATCCGGGTCCAGCACCAGGCTGTCCGGCCGCGCCAGCGCCGCCGCCAATTCCGCATAGATCCCCAGCCTGTCGCCCAGCACGCCGCGCCGCCCATACCCGATCGGCACGTGTCTCCAGCCCGGCGATCTCTCAAACAACTCCCACGCCTTCTTCGGCCCCACGAACCACAGCTGGGCATCCGGAAACCGCTGCCGCGCCGCGTCCATCACGATGCTTGTCACCGCGACATCGGCCCCTAGCGTCACACGCGATAAAACAAAAACGTGGCGCGGCGTTTTCGTCACCGGCCGCACCTCGCGCACCACCCGGTAGCGCCGGACGAGTTCGGCGGCGTTCATCGCCGGCATGGCCTGCGCGATCACCTGCGAGAACAGGTCCGCGTACGTATCGCAAAGCCGCGGCTCGAACAGATCGCCCAGCCGCTCCACCACAATGGAGAACAGCGCGCGCGTCGCCGGCACGGCCATCTGTTCGTCTTCGTCCAGCGCCTCGCCCACCAGCGCCGTCAGCACGTCCTCCGGCCAGTGGCTGCCCCGCAGGCAATGGTTCAGCAGTTCAACTGCCAGTTCACCCGGCGAAATACTTTCCAACGATCAGCTCCAGCTTCTTGTACGTCTCCACCGGCACGGTCTTCTGATCCGAAATCAGCGCCGTGGCCAGCGCCGTCGAGCACGCGCAACTTCGCGGCTCCACCGTCAGCAGCCGCACCGCCGCCGCCACCACCTTGGCCGCATTCTCCGCGTTGTGCGTCAGGTTGCGGATGATGTCGGCCACCGACACAGTGTCATGCTCCGGATGCCAGCAATCGTAATCGGTCACCATGGCGATGGTGGAGTAGCAGAGCTCCGCCTCGCGCGCCAGCTTGGCCTCCTGCAGATTCGTCATCCCGATGATGTCCATACCCCACGACCGGTACAGGTTGGACTCCGCCTTGGTCGAAAACGCCGGCCCC
>JBBQLF010000184.1:0-7955 GCA_038327695.1 Bryobacterales bacterium | reverse complement strand
TCCGGCAGCCGGTCAAAATTCAGGTTGAAGCGTGCCAGCGGGCCCACCAGGTACGAGCCGCGGCCGCGGATGCCGGAGTGCAGCGCGTTGGAATAGGCGATGTGCTTTTCAAAGAACTGCTCGGTGAACTGCTCGGCCGCCACGTCGATGCCCTGGCTGGACGCCACGCGCCCCTCGTTCATCGGGTACTCGGAGGGGTGTCTCAGCGCCACGAATTCGTAGTCGCGCTCAAATGCCGGGAACTCCAGAGTCCGAACCAGCTCTACCATCCCGACAGCCAGTTCGCGCGCTGCCTGGAGACCCGGCAGCAGTTGGATGAGTTCGCGCTTGGGCGGAATTCGATAGAACCCGCCGACTCGTGCGCCAACCGGATGGATCTCTCTGCCACCCAGCGCGATCACAATCTGGTTGCCCATCTTCTTGAGTGCGAGCCCCGCCTTGACGGCCGGCCCATGGTGGCGCGCCATGGTAATGGCGTCCGGGTAACCTAGAAAATCCGGGGCGTGCAACAGATAGACGTGGAGGGCATGGCTCTCAATCCACTCCCCGCAGTACAGCAGCCGGCGCAGTGCGCGCACCGCCGGCTGCACATGAACACCGAGAATGCTCTCGATGGCATGCACGGCGCTCATCTGGTAGGCCACGGGGCAGATACCGCAGATGCGGGCGACGATGTCCGGCACCTCGCGGAAGTGGCGCCCGCGCAGGAACGCCTCAAACAGGCGCGGCGGTTCGAAGATCTTGAGCTTCACTTCCGCCACTTTGTCACCCCGGAACCTGACGTAGACGGAGCCCTCCCCTTCCACGCGGGTCAGCATATCCACCTTGATGGTTCGCGCTTTTTTCATTCGTGCTCCGCCTCCTCGCTGGCTTTGCGGAACTGCCAGGACCACGCGTTGTAGCTGCGGAAGGCGTGGATGATCTCCTCCCGGCCCTGCCCCAGAGCCTTGAACTGGGTGGTCAGAGAGGCAGTATTGGGCGTCTCCATAGGCCCGAAGCAGCCGTAACAGCCGCGGCCCATGGCGGGACAGATGCCACCACATCCAGCACACGTTACCGGGCCGAGACACGGCAAGCCACGGGCCACCATGACGCACACGGTGTCGCGCCGCTTGCATTCCAGGCAGACGCTATAAGTGGGGATGTTGGGCTTGCGTCCGGCCAACAGCGCCGAAATGCACTCCAGCAACTGGTCCTTGCTGATGGGGCAGCCCCGCAGTTCAAAGTCCACGGGAACGTGCTCGGCCACCGGAGTGGACATCTTCAGCGTGCTGATGTGCGCCGGCGAGGCGTAGACGTGCGACACCATCTCGCCGGAGTCCGCCCAGTTGCGCAGCGCCTGGATGCCGCCGGAGGTGGCGCACGCGCCGATAGTCACCAGCGTGTGGCACTGGCGCCGGATCTGGTGAATCCGCTCGGCATCGTGGTGAGTGGTGATGCTGCCCTCCACCAGGCCGAGGTCGTAAGGCCCCCGCAGCATTGTGCTGGTGGCCTCCGGGAAATAGGCGAGATCCACGGCGCCGGTCACGGCCAGAAGCTCGTCCTCGGCGTCGAGAAGACTCAACTGGCATCCGTCACACGACGCCATCTTGAAGACGGCCACCTTTGGTTTGCCTTTAGAGCTCATACTTGTGGATCCATTTGGCCACGGCCCGGAACGGAAAGACCGGACCATCCTTGCACACGAAGGCGGTACCGAATTGGCAGTGGCCGCAGAGCCCGGTGCCGCACTTCATGTTCCGTTCCATCGAAATGTAGATGTTGTCCTGGGTGAGACCGCGGGCTTCCAGATCCATCGTCACGTAGCGGAGCATCAGTTCCGGTCCGCAGGCGAGCGCGATGGTCCGGGCGGGGTCCAGACGAAGGCGCCGGAACAGGGTGGTGACCACGCCGACGTGACCGCGGTAAGCGACGCCGCCATAGTCAACGGTGGTCAGCACCTGCGTCTGTGGCGCCTTGCGCCAACGTTGCAGCTCTTTGCGATAGAGCAGATCCTGCGGGCTGCGGGCGCCATACAGCACAATCAGGCGGCCGTACCGCTGGCGATGAGTGAGCACGTGGTAAATGGCCGGCCGGAGGGGCGCCAACCCGATGCCGCCGGCGACGATGAGCACGTCCTGGCCCTCCGCCTCTTTCATGGGCCATCCGCGTCCGAATGGGCCCCTGACGCCGACCCAGTCGTCCCGGCCGGAGTTGACCAGCGCGTTGGTAGCCTTGCCCACGCCGCGGACGGTATAGGTCAGCGTACTTGTCTTGGCCGGATCGCCGCTGATGGAGATGGGCAACTCGGCCACGCCATAGACGTAGATCATGCTGAACTGCCCCGGTTGGAAGGCCTCAAAGGCGCCTTGCCGCTCCGGGCAGACTTCCAGCGTGAAGGTATCCTGGGTCTCCTTGGTGACGGAGCGGATCAGGGCCGGCACGGGGAGAAAGGAGTCGGGCGCGGTCATTTAGCGCGCCTCCCATACACGTCCAAAAGTTGCAGGCGCGTCGAGGTCAGCCGCTGCTCGATGAGCGGAGCGAACCGCCTGAGCAACTCATAGCCCAGATCGTGATCCGCTTCGCTTTTGTTGCGGAGGCACTTGGCATCCAGCACCAGAGCCCGGACTGGACCGATCGTGCGTGCGTCAAAGTGCCAGACGTAGGGCGCGATCAGCCAGGACCACCCCAGAATATCGTCCGCGCCCAGAGTGTCCACGCGGATTCCACCCTTCTCGGGCAGCCGGATCTCGAGAGAGACTTCTCCTTCCCGGACCAGGTAAAAGACGTCGGCTTGTTCCCCCTCACGGCAGAGGTAGTCCCCGTCTTCGAAGCGCACGTTTCTGGCGCAGCCCAGCAGCGAGGCCAGGTGGTTCTCGCTCAAGTCCTTGAGAAACGGATGCGCCTTCAGAACGTTTTCCAGTGATTCGGTTTTCATCGCGCCTCCTCGGCACGGGCCGACTCCGCAATCAGGAGCCGTGCCTCTTCGGTAATGTCAATACCAGCCGGGCACCAGGCGATGCACCGGCCACATCCCGTGCAGCCCTGCACGTGAAACTGCTCGCGATAGGTGGCGAGCTTGTGCATCATCCACTGTCGGTAACGCGCCGGAATAGTCGCCCGGACGCTGCCGCCGTGAATGTAAGAGAAGCTCTGCGTGAAGCATGAATCCCAGACCCGCTTTCGCCACGCCGTGGCGCCGTCCACGCTGGAAGCGTCTTCGACGCTGGTGCAGAAGCAGGTGGGGCATACCATGGTGCAGTTGGTGCACGCCAGACAGCGGGCCCCGATGGCTTGCCAGCGGCGGCTGTCCACCGCGTCGCCCAGGAGCACCAACTGCGCTGTGCGTGCCTCCAGACGCCGCTGCATGCCCTTCTGGGCGGCGCGGATCACCACGCGCGCCGCCGCCTGGTCTTCCTCCGTGGCGGGGGTGGTCTGGAGGCCGGCCAGGAGCGACTGGCCCGCTTCGCTGCCCGCCTCGATCAGAAAGCGATGGGCCCCTTCGGTGAGCTCGGTCAGCAGCAAGTCATACTTCACGCTCGCCTGCCGCGCCACGCCCGGCCCCGCGTCCATCGACGTGCAGAAGCAGGTATCGGCCGGTGTGCCGCAGTTGACGGCGACCACCACCGTCTGCGCGCGTGCGGCGGCGTAGGACGCGTCCGGAATGGCGGTGTCGATGAACACGCGGTCCAGAGTGGCGATGGCCTGGAGGTCACAAGGGCGTACACCGAACAGGGCCAGCTTGGGCGGAGGCGCCGTCTTGGGCCGGATGGTGGTCTTGCCGTTTTCCCGGCACACGGTGTAGAGGGTGTCCACCGGCGGGAGCAGCCAACGCTTCCAACTCTGCGCGCCGGTGGCGTGCCCGAAGACCATGTCGTCGGACCTTCGCGCCAGCCGGGCCCGGCCGGCATCCTGCTCCATCGTCCAGCCCGCCGGCAGATCCTCAAAAGACTGGACCGGGGCATAGGTGATGGCGCCCTGCCCCACTGTAGGTGCGATCACCTGATAGCCTTCCCGCTGGAGCAGCGGGACCAGACCGGCCAGAGCCTCACGCGATACGATCAAGGCAGGAGCCATGCAGGCGACCTCCATACGCAGCTATACCATAAGGCCTGATTGTCTGCAACGGGTACCTTGGCCGAGGCCGCCGCCGTCACGCATGATGGATAGAAGAACCGCCAATGAATCAGAGTCCCGATCTTCGCATTTTGCCGGCCGTCGAGTTGGCCCGGATGTTGCGGGCGAAACAGGTGTCGGCCCGCGAGTTGCTCGGCGCATGCCTCGCCCAGATTGAGCGGGTCAACCCGAAGGTCAACGCGATTGTGACGCTGGTGGCCGAACAGGCCCTGGCACAGGCCAAGGCGGCCGACGAGGCGATTGTCAAGAGCGGCCCGCTGGGCCTGTTGCACGGCTTACCGGTGGCCCACAAGGACCTGTTCGAAACGCGCGGCATCCGCACTACGTACGGCTCACGGATCTTCCAGGACCACGTCCCGGATGTGGACGCGCTGATCGTGGAGCGAATGCGGCACGCCGGCGCGGTCACGCTGGGCAAGACCAACACGCCGGAGTTTGGCGCCGGCTCCCAGACGTTTAACGAGGTGTTCGGCCGGACGCTCAATCCCTACGACATCTCCAAAACGTGCGGCGGCTCCAGTGGCGGCGCGGCCGTGGCTCTGGCGTGTGGAATGGTCGCGCTGGCGGACGGTAGTGACATGGGCGGATCCCTGCGGAACCCGGCGGCCTACTGCAACGTGGTGGGCCTGCGCACCTCGCCGGGGCGGGTGCCCCGGATTGCGCAGGCCAACGCGTGGGCCACGTTGAACGTGGATGGACCCATGGGCCGGACCGTGGCCGACACGGCCCTTCTGCTGGCCGCGATCGCCGGGCCGGATGCGCGCTCGCCGATCGCGATCACCGAGCCGGGCGCCCGCTTCGCCGCCCCTCTGGAGCGCGGCTTCCGGAATGTGCGCGTGGCCTGGTTTCACGATCTGGGGGGCGTTCCATTCGATGCGCGGGTGCGGAGGGCCGTCGATCAGCAACGGCCGGTGTTTGCGGCCTTGGGCTGCGTTGTGGAAGATGCCGAGCCGGACTTTGCCGGCCTGGATGAGGCATTCAAAACCCTCCGCGCCTGGATGTTCGCGGCATCGTATGCGGAATTGGTTGGCGCCAACCG
Organism: Bryobacterales bacterium; assembly: GCA_038327695.1. GTDB lineage: Bacteria > Acidobacteriota > Terriglobia > Bryobacterales > Bryobacteraceae > Paludibaculum. The sequence goes on along the minus strand of JBBQLF010000184.1, from coordinate 2,800 downwards.
GGCACTGGTGAAAGACACGGTGATTGCGGAGGTGGAGCGCGGCTCGCGAATTACGGGCCTGGAACTGGCGCGGGCGGAGATGCTGCGGACCGCGGCCTTCGAACGGGCGCGCGTGTTTTTTCAGAACTACGAATACTTCGTTCTGCCAGTGACCCAGGTGCCTCCGTTCGACGTTACACACGCCTATCCCACAGAGGTGGCGGGCGTGCAGATGGCCAGCTACATCGACTGGATGAAATCCTGCTACTACATCTCCGCGCTGGGCCATCCTTCCATTTCGGTGCCCTGCGGATTCACCTCCGAAGGATTGCCGGTTGGCCTGCAGATCGTCGGACGCCATCAGGCGGAATGGAGCGTTCTACAACTCGCACACGCCTTTGAAACCGCAACCGGCTACGGCCAACGCCGGCCCGCGCTGGCTGAGCCTGGCTAGCGTAGCGTCCAACAAACAACCGGGCACAAGAACCGCTTGCTTACGCGCGGTGCTCAGTATCGAACTCGTTGCTGCAAAAGTAGTTTCCGAGATGGGACTGTCCTGGAGCGGTTTCCGGTCGTGTCTGCTCAATTCGCGGACACGACACTAGCGGTAAAACGGCTGCCACGTCAGCCATCGCGGGCCGTACTTCAGCTCAGACCCGCCCACTTCCAAGGCCCCCAGGTCCGGCGCCCGCCCCACATAGCCGTCATTCACCGTCGGAATCACCGCGCCCGCGTCCACCGCCCGGCTCCCCGCTTTCAGGCGGAAGTTCAGATCCATCGCATGATAGACCGCGTGCCTCTGGGCGGCATCCGGCGGCGCGAGCTTTTCAAAGATGTCGAAGTCCACTTCCAGGCCGTGCGTCTCCTGCCCCGTGGCCGCCCGCAATTCCGCCAGCGTCGCGAAGAGCTTCCAATCTTCCCGCTTGCCGTCGTAGGCCGTCCGGCCGGCCGCGGGCGCCAGCCAGGCGTACTGCGCGGCCACCCCTTTGTTCGGACGGAATCCGTTGTAGTCCGAACTGTAGGCACCCGTTGCATTAGCCCACGCCATGATCCCGCGGCCCGGTGTGTCGCGGCCCAGGAACAGATTGTTGCGGTAGTGAGTATTGCTATACGGATCCCGCACCGCTTGCTCGCCGATGAGCGTGTTGTGGAACACGAAGAGGCCGGCCGGCTTCGCGGAGAACTTAAACGCCACGCCGCTGGGTACGTGGTACAGCAGGTTGCGGACAAAATACACGGGCCCGCCGAATACCGGCTGCGAACTGTATCCACCCTGGGCGGCGTTCACGCCCCGGTTTTCAAAGACGCGAATGTTGTGCACGCCGCCGTCGGTCTCGATGAAGTCGTCGTTCGACATGTGCATGTCATTGCCGTAGATGTCGATGGACGAGGCCTGCCGCTCCGGATCTTTTTCCGGCGTGCCGTAGGTCGAAATCCCAATCGCATCGTGGAAGTAGGCGATGGCGTTGCGGGCAATCACATGCCCGGGCCCGTACACCTTGATGGCGTAGTAGCTGGTGAGTTGGTGGGAGCCATAGGGCCCCACGCTGGCCCAACGTGGCCCCGTCCAGCCGATGAGCCGGAAACGGTCGTCCCGGCCCAGAAACAGGTTGTCGGCGATGTAGAAATCGGACGACCCCGCATACTCCGTCCACACGCCGAATCCCACGTTCTCAAACCTGCAGTTCTTCACGGTGAGGCCCACGGCGCCCGCCACTTCCTTCTGCCCGGCGAAGATCCCGACGTCTGTGTTGCGGATCGTCAGGCCCTCGAAGATGTGGTAGGCCGAGGCCATGACGTCAAACAGCCGGTGGTTGCCCGCGCCGTCCAGCACCACCTCGCCGTCCCCGGCCGCTTTGATCGTAATCGGCTTCTCCCGCGTCCCTTTCAACGTCAGCGACATCGATCCATCAAACGGCGCCATCAGCGGATCCACGTAGTTGAGCCGCTCTGGCTTGTAGAGACCAGCGTGGAGCACGATGGTGTCGCCCGGTTGCGCCCGCCGCTCCCAGACCACGCTCCAGTCCCCCATGCCCGCGCCGTAGTAGGCCTCCAGGATGGCCGTGAAGCTCGGCTCGATCCTGTCGCCCTTGTAGTCTGGCGGGTACACGTGCAGGGTCCGCCCGCCTACGTACGCCATCGGCTCCGTGCGCGTCTTCACCCGCACCACGTGCGCCGTCTGGCCGCTGGTCCCATCCGGATCCCGCAACTGGAACCGGCATTCGTACTCGGTGCCCGGGTGAACATTGAGGATGCTGCCGGCAAAACCGTCCGGCACCGTGTAGTCCAGGCCCTCGCGCTCGCGGAACACCCGTTCGCCGCCGATTCGCACCAGCGGCAGCGCCGGCCGCCACGCGTTCTCACCCACGGCACGGAACTCGGCACTGACCGTCGCGTTGCGGTTCGCGTCCCCGCGAATCGCCCATTCGAATCCCAGATTCCGAAGCGTGGGATGCTCCACGACAAACGCGCCCGCGTCCGTCGTGTTCTGTCCGAACGCGCCGCCAGCAGCAATCAACAGGCCCATCAGGCATCGATAGTTCATCATGCGAACCTCCGGGAGAGTACAGCGAATACGATACTACGTTCCGGTGGTGCTTCCGGTGGGCCGGCCATCCGCGTCACAATAGCTCCATATCCCATGCGTTACATCAACCTCGGCGCTGCCGGCCTGAAAGTGTCCCGCCTCTGCCTCGGGGCCATGACCTACGGATCCAAGCAGTGGCGCGAGTGGGTCCTGGAGGAAGCCGAGGGCCGCCCTTTCCTGGAGCGCGCGCTGTCGTTGGGCATCAACTTTTTCGACACCGCCGACATGTACTCG